>JAKAVU010000078.1 GCA_021817185.1 bacterium | reverse complement strand
CCTGCCCGTCAGCTACCTGGGACCGCCGAACCGGTAATTTTGGGGCCCGGCGACCAGGCGTCCTTCTATTTTTTGGTGCAGACCAGTTGCGTATCGATTAATCCCGATAGGATGAAGGGTGCGACGTATCCTCCGCCACCGACCATCCTCAAGGTCACGCCTCCAGGATCGGCGACCGCGATTTCCATGGAAGAGGCCGCGCCGCTACCTTGCGTCGACACTCACCTAAGCGTTTCCTATTTCTATCCCGGGATTGTCTTCGACAACGAACAACCGCAGCAGGCGTACTGAACGTACTAATCCCAGCGAGGGGACCCCGTTTGTCAGTCCAGGGGGACTACGTGAAGGGGGTCACCCCAGACCATTAGCTACGGATAACAGCGGTCCGGGGTCTCCACTTTGGCGGAGCAGTCCAGCTCAGAGCATCCCTGGGAAGCGACTGATCACTCCGGTTAGATGGAGACCCCGTTCCGAGGTCATCTCTCCGAGGTTCAGTGCATCTGGGTAACGGTGATCTGGGTCGAGATACCCGGGGCGTTGTGGATCCCGTAGCTGCCGGGGGTGGCAGGGACCAGGATCGGCAGCGGAGCGCCGCCGTAGAACGGTATGACGATCATGAAGTAGTTGCCGTTCGGATCCGGCGGGATGTTCTCCAGCGGCAGCAGCTTGCAGACCGGCTCTGCCTTGCTCCCGCAGCTCACCTGTGTCCACCCGTAAAAAGAGGAGATGGTCAGGCGGCTGTTGTTGGCCGGGTTGCCGCCCAGGGCGGTGCTGTTACCGTGCCCCTGGAACGCCAACTGGCCGTCCGCTGACTGCAGGCCGGAAAGGCTGCCTGATCCGCTGTCCAGTTCGATCCAGCCCCACCCACCGCCGACGCCGAAGGGCTCGGGGTTGCAGATGGTCAGGTTCTGGCAGTTGACGGACACGGTCACCTGGTAGAGGTGGTCCGTGCCGTACGCGTAGGCGGGCGCCGCGGCGACGGCGAGGCCAGAGGCGCTGAGCGCGGCCCCGGCCGCGCCGGCGAGCAGCCAGCGGCGAACGGAACCAGGTCTCGGTGAGCGGTGGAACAATGACATGACGTGTCCTTTCTGTTGTGCCCGGAAACCGGGCGGGGTTTAGAGCTGAGGGAGTGCAACGGCCGGAGGGAGAGCCGACGACCGGAAGGAATCAGCTAGCGACGCCCGCCGGTGCTTCGATCTCGAGGAGCTCGCTGACCAGTGGCGGCGACGGGCTCACCTGGTGGGCGGCGAACGCGGCTTCCAGGCGGACAGCGAACCGTTGCAGGTCATGCACGGACTCCCACACCTCGTAGACGCGAGGCCACCGCTTCGACCGAAAGCGGAGTGGTAGTGCAGACCCCGTGGCGGCCATTCGACATTTTTCTTAGACCTGCTCGACGATGCTGCGATATGTGTCGTAGCTGATCTCGGCGCGTCCGAACAGCACCGCAACGCTCATGGCGACCAGTCTCCCTGTGATCCGGCGAGGCCGGCGGCCCCGCTCGATCAACAGCTTGGCGTCCTGGCTCCTACCGGCACATCGGGGAAATTACGTAGTTAGTGGGACCACAGCCGCGCGCCCGGCTCGACGGTATCCAGGTCCTGCACGCTGACCGCCAGCTGGGTGCGGCTACTTGCCTCCAGCTTGCGCAGCAAGGACTCGACGTGCTTTTCGACCGTGCGAGGCGAGAGGTAGAGGCGTTGGGCGATCTCCCGGTTCGGCAGTCCTGCACCTATCAGCGCTAGAACGTCCATCTCCCGGCCGGTCACCCCCCGGGCCCGCAGCCACTCAGGCGCCGGCCCTTGGCCGCCACGACGGCGGCGCGCCGCGCCAGCCCGGTGCAGCAGTGAACGGCAGGCGGCGGCTACCTGTTGGACACCGGCTTGGTCGAAGAACTCCGCCGCCTCACGCCACCACGCCACGGGGTCTCCCCACCCGTCGGCCAGCGCCGCTTCGCCGACCAGTCGGCGGCACAGGTGCGCCAACCAGTCCGCAGAACGGTGCTCCGCACAGATCCGGGTGGCGTCGGCGACCGCTGCCGCCGCGCCGGAGTGGTCACCGCCGCGGCCCAGGTCCACCGCGTCGGCAAAGCCGAGGATGGCCACCGTCCACCACTTGTGGCTCGCTTCGCCGGCGCGCACCACCGCCCGGGTGTCACCGCCGTCACCGAGCACGGTGTGCAGCAGCGCCCACAATCCCCAGTAGGGAGCGCCGGCCGAACCGACCTGCACCGGTGCGGCTACTGCCGCGTCCAGCGCCGCCAGCGCGTCAACGGGACGCTCGGCGAGCAGAAAATGCACTCCTCGCGCTTCGCCGGCGATGGCCCGCACAGTCGGGTCGTCGCCGGCCCGGCGGGTGGCCTCGCCCAGCAGCGCCTCCAGCTGCGACCGCCGGCCGAGCAGCCCGTGGGCGGTGGCGGACACCGCCAGCGCCACCGGGTGCAGGCCGAGACCGTACCGTTCACCAAGCTCGGCAGCGCGGCTAGCCGCAGCAAGCATCTCTTCCCGGCGGAACTGGATGCCGAAAGCGAACGCTTTGGTCAGCTCGATGCGGGCGGTAAGGCCAATGGCGCCGGCCTGCTCGGCGGCCCGCTCCGCCTCCGCCAGCCGGTCCAACCGGCCGGTGGTGTCCACGTCGAGGCCGCCGAGCTCATGCAACGCCCGCACCCGCCAGATCGCCAACCGGTGAGCCTCCGCGATCGCGAGCATCCGCTGCAGCGTGCCCGGCAGCGCCTCCGGATCGCGCATCCGAACGTAGAGGGCCTCGAGCTCGATCGCCGAACACTGGCGCTCGACGTCCCCGGCGGAGCCTGCAGCGGCCAGCGCCGATGCGACGGCTGGCGGGACTTCGTCGAACCGGCCCGTGAGCAGGGCGATGTGGCCGCCGGTGAGCGCGATCTGCGCCGCTAGGCTCGCTCCGGCCGTCTTGGCGTCCTGTTCGGCAGCCTCGGCGACCAACTCCCCGGCCCGCTGATAGTCGCCCGCACCCACTTGGGCCTGGGCGGTCATCAGCGCCACCGCGGCCCGACGCGCGGCAGGGGCACCAAGAAGTGCCAACTCGGCAAGCAGTCCTCTGCCGACCTCCCCCGCCTCCTCGTAGCGTCCGGCGCGGACCAACACCTCGACCGACGCTTCAGCAACATCGGCCTGTCGCTGCGGGTCGCCCTCGGCTAGCCTGCCGGCCTGCCGGAGCGCCACCTGCGCGGTGGCGAACGCGGCGTGCGCGCTGTCCTGCCTGGCCAGCTCGACCAGTTCGCGCACGGCGCGATCCCGCTGTCCCGCCGTAACTGCCAGCGCAGCGATGGTCGCGGCGTGCTGTCCCCCCACACCTGCGGCGTCCCCAACGGATAGCAGCCTCTGCGCCAGGTTGGACCGCTCCAGCGGGGACAGGTCGGCGACCACTGCATCGCGCAGCAACGCATGGCGGAAGCGCACCATTGGCCCTGTGGCGAATTCCTCGAGCAGTTGGCGATCCCGGGCGGCGCGCAGCAGCTCTCCTACCGCCTTGCTGTCCACGTCCGCGACAGCCGCTGCGATACCGGGCGGGAACGCCCGCCCCCACACCGCGCCGGCCTGCAGCAGCCGGCGTGCTTGCTCGGGCAGGAACAGCAGCCGGGCGCGGGCCAGCTCGACGGCGGAGCGGGGAAGCACCTGAGCCAGGCGAGGCACACCGACCCAGCCGTCCTCGGCGGGAATCACCAGCCCCTCTGTGACCGCCTCGACGACCAATTCCTCGACGAAGAACGGCAACCCCTCGGTACGGTCGACGACTACGTCCAATAGCTCGGCGGAGACCGGGTCGCCCCCGAGCAGGTCGGCGACCAGGTCGGCTACGCCGGCCCGAGACAGCGGGCGCAGCTCCAGCACGCTCGCCAAGCGCCGGGCGCTCAGCCGGCCCGCTAGGCCGGCCACGGGGCTGGTGGGATCGGCGGACGCCTCCAGCCGCAAGGTCCCGACCAGCAGCAACGCTTCGCGCGGGACCTGGTAGGCGAGGTACTCCAGAACTTCGACGGTGGCGCCGTCCGCCCACTGCAAGTCCTCAACTACGAGCACGACCGGCCGGTCCCCCGCTTGGGCGCGCAACAGCCGCAGCAGTCCCTCGGCCAGCAACAGCGTCGGATGCTCATAGTCCTCCGGTGGCACGGCCAGGTGTCGCCACTGCGGCACCAGGGGCGCTAGCGCCGAGCGGAACGGGGTCAACTCGGGCGTGTCCGGTAGCCCGGCGCGGCGGGACACGTCGAACACCGCCTCGGTCAACGGGCGCAGGGCGGGCGTCGATGCCTCGTCGAGGCAGCGACCGACCGCGCAGACGGCCTCCACCAGGCCGGCAGTGGCGAGCACCTCTCGCACCATGCGGCTCTTGCCGATACCCGCTGGGCCTCGGAACAGCAGCGTCCCGCCTTGTCCGCGCCTCAGACGGTCAACGCACTGGCCGACCGTCTCGCTTTCCGCCGCCCTCTCCACCAATGGCCCGTCTGACAGGGAGAGACCGCGCCGCAAGCTCATCTCGGGCTGCCGCCCGACAGCGATCGGGCCAATCCATGCTGACGATCCGACGTCATGCTTGAGCCATCGTACGCTCTTGCCCGCGGCGCCGGCGTGGTCGCCCAGCGGTCCCGGTTCACCGAACGGATCTTCGGTGCGAGGCGCAAGGAGCTACTCGCCGCCAAACTTGGCACCCTCGACCACCGCGCCGAGAAGGCCCGTGCCGACAAGCCCGCCGCTCTGCGCCGTGGCCTCGCCATGAGACAGCGCTAGCCGGACTGGTCGAATGGTGGACGTTCTTTACGGCATCACGACTAGCCGGAGTTTCCGACGATCAAGGGTGACTGGCGCCGTTTCCCCTGCCGGGAGAGGGTATCTGGGCTCCGACCGGCGTATGACCTAACTCGCCCCGGTGACCGGCGAGCCGGGGGCTAGCTGCAATGCCAGTAACTTAGGGCGGGGAGAGTATCCGGATGGCCTGGGAGATCGGCACGGTGGGCTGGGGCCAAAGGCGATGTTCAGGGCGCTTGATGCCAAAGTTGGACATCTTGCGGCGCACGACTCGGGGATTGGCCCGGAGCCTACGCTGAGGTAGCAATTCCTGCAGGATCTCAGTGGTGGCGTGGAAGACCGCGGCAGCCAGACTGACCGGGTTTGCCGCGGAGCGGCGAACGCTGCGCCGAGCGGCGCGCATGGTTCTGGTGAAACTGACCCGGTCGGGATCGACATCGCTGTGGTGGGCGGCCTGACAGAGCAGGGCGCGGATGGCGTAGTGCACGCAGAGCATGCCCCAGGCCTCTTGGTAGACGCCATCTGCGAGTTTGGAGCGCAGCACCGCCCGGGGCCCGCGCTGGTGGGTCTTGAGCTCGTCCAAGGCCGACTCGAACTCCCAGCGCTCGGAGTACAACGCAGCCAACTCGGAGGCCGGCGCCATCTGGGGGTCCAGGATGGTGGTCACCAAACGGTAGGTGACCGCCTCCGCTTGCGGGCGGCCGGGATCCTCCACGGGGTACTCGATGACCCGCACGGTCAGCACGTCCCGACGGCTGCATTTGTCAGATGACGCCACCAACTCGGAGCGAAACGAGCCATCCGGATACCGGTCCAGAACTGGGAACACGGCGTTGGCCTTGGCGCGCCAGCAGAGCTGGGCCCCGGTCCCAGCCATGGCGGAAAACAGGGGATGGGCGGTGAAGCCTCGATCCCCCAGGACGAGCATGCCCATGTCAAGCGCGGCCACCAGCTCGCGGGCCAGCGTCACCTCCCCGGTGGGGTAGGCCCCCATCGCCGCCGCGAATATCGCTCTGGTCCCCGACTCAGCGAGGGCAACGATGCGCAACTGCGGAAATGCCGCTTCGCCTCGAGCGGATCCGGGACGTCCGAAGGCTCCAGATTGCTCGCGGTGTCGGCGGTGTCCAGCGTGGTCCCGTCCATGGATACCACTCGCCACCCTCGGTAGAACGCGCCTCGAGTGTTCAGCTGGGCCAAAGGCACACAGGCGGACCGAAACAACGCCGCCAACGGTGCCGATCCCAGCCGCGCCCGGGCTTTCGAGATGGCCACCGAACTTGGCATAACCCAGCCTGTACGCACCCGCCACGCCAGTCCCTCGGTGAGCTCACGCAGCACTTCCTCGTACCCGGCCTCCCGGAACAGGGTCGTGGCCAGCACGTACAAGACCACCATCCGCGCTGGCAGTAGCCGGTAATGCAACTCTCGCCGTCCGCTGCTCTCCAGTACCTGGTCCACCAGCTCTTCGGGATAGGTGTTAGGGGCACCACTGGATGAGGCCGTAGGAGGGGGAATCGGCAGAGCTTCTTGAGGCTGGTGGGGAAGGGGACAACTAGCCGTAGTAGGAAAAGGGGGTGGGGTTCGGGGAGGGGGTTGCACGTCTGGGGAAGCGGGGGACAACCCAGTGGCCCCATCATCAGCTCGTCGTGAACGAAGACCCCCCCGGGCGACGACGGTGAAGACGTTCCCGAGAGGGTCAGATGGTGGAGTACACCCACCGTGGCCAGCGTATGGCACTGCTGGCTTCCTGTCGACAGGTCGCATTGACTCAGCGAGAATCGCATCCTGGGGCGATCGTTCCCTCACCAAGGAATAACACCGAGGGCCGGCCGCCGGAGAGCGGCAGTGAGGGGGCGGGGCCCATGCGCATCCGAGAGCGATACGAGCTGGCGGAGAAGTTGAGGTCCAGGTACCGGGGATCGGGCCGGGTTGAGCGGGGACAACTGCTGGATTCGTTCTGCCTGGCCACTGGGTACGGGCGCAAGTACGCCATCACATTGCTGCGGGGTCGCCGACGGGTGACCCGACGGAGGTGGATCCCCGGGCCCGTCGGTACGGACCGGGGTTCCGGATCACGCTCAAGGTCTGTTGGGAGGCCGCCGACCACCCCTGAGCCAGAGTGCCGCGCGGCACTGCACTGAGGTGGACTTGCTGTTGGTCACCGCGATGGTGACAGAGAAGAGCTTGTCGGGAGACCGCCCGGCAGGCCCACCTCCGCCGCCCCGACTGGCTCGGGAGACTGCGCCGGGAACTCAGTCGCGATCCGGTTCTGGGCTCACCAGAGTTTGGGCGCGTCACGGCGATACGGACCCCCATCGGTCCCTGCTTGGACCGCAGCGTGCTATACTCGGGCCATGACCATGGTCCAGATACTGTCCGCCAGCCCCCCGATGGATGCCCTCGAAGTCGGACCTCGGCTTGCTCGGGCACTCATCAAAGTCGAAGCCATGGGTTGCCTAGACGTGCGTGAGCCTATCACTCACCTTGACAGACCGGCACTGACGCAACTCATAGAGAGCGCAAGAAGGTGTGGCATAGGTGTGCAGACTGGGGCGGAACTCGCCACGACTGATGATGTCCTCAGGCTCGGTCAACTCCTTGATCAGTTGAACGAGGAGCTTGAAGATTCGCCTGTCCCCAGCCACGAGCTCAGCCACCTCAGAAAGATTTTCGACTCCCATTCACTGGCGGCCCTGCTTGGCACGTCCGAGAGAACCCTTCGCCGGTATGAAACGGGAGAACGCACTACCCCTGATCCTATCGCCATGCGTGCGCACTCCCTAGCACTTACCGTCGGCGATCTGGCTGGCGGATACAATGACATTGGAATCAGAGGCTGGTTTCGTCGCCCACGGAAGCAGCTTGACGGCAAGACACCGGCGCAAGTCATGCAAGGTGAGTGGAACCCTGACGATCGGGGACCGACTCTGGTCCGTGAGCTGGCTTCCGCCCTGACGTTACTCGGTGCCACGTGATTGTCTATCGCAACTCCGATCCGCGCTACTGGCAGCTATGGGTGCTCAATACTCAACCTGCTGCTCGATGGCATGGCACTGGCGAAGGTCCGGCACACTATTTCGCCGACACACCGACCGGTGCTTGGGCGGAATTCTTGAGACATGAGGAGATTACCGACCCTAACGATCTCGCGGGTGTCCAGCGGTCGATTTGGGCGGTTGATATTCCCCAGGACTTCATTGAAGCCGCGCGCTCTCCACGACTCCCCTTGGACGTGATGACTGGCGACCCATCATCCTACGCAGCGTGCCAGGACGAAGCGCGTCGCCTTCGGCGGCAAGGTGCGACGGCACTGCTTGCTCCTTCCGCTGCTGTCAAGCGAGGTGAGGCGGCAGGGTGGCGTATGGACCCGCAGGACACGCGGGGTCCGAGTCGAGACGGTCAGACGATCGTTCTGTTCACCCACCCAGCAGAACTCGTGGGATGGTGCGCCGTCAGGTACGGCCAACCCGAACCCAGGACCCTTGATTCCGTGCATCACTTCTGATGCAGCGGTACCGAATGAGCGTGAACGGGGATCAAGTTCTCGAACTCGCAATCAGCGCTCTATGCCTGGTGTCGCCCGCCACCGTTGACTCAGCCCGACTTCACCGTTCAGACCACCCGAGATCAAAAGGTGTAAAAATCAGGAAACTGGCGTGTAAAGACCGGCTCCAGCCTCTTAGGAATCGCCCACATCAAGCGGACTTCCAAAAGTCGTGAAACCCTCAGAAGGGAGCCTTTGGCGAATTTCCGCCTAAACATTGGCGACTTTCGCAAAGCAGACGCCCGGAGAGCAATCTCCGGGCGTTTTGCTGTCCAGAGACCCGATTCCCGGCTCTGGAACTCAGTCCAAGGGGCCCTCAGCGGCCCTGGAAGACGAGTTCAGCCCTCACGAGGACGTGCGGAATCCTCGGAGGGCTGAACTGTAATCGCGGAGCGGGCTCTGGGTCAGGCGGCTAGAGCCACCTGACCTCGAGCGTGGGGAACTTTGGGCGGGTGGGCCGCCTCCTCCCGGTCCAGGTGACGCAGGTGGAGGTTGACCGCCACCCAGCCGATCATGACGAGGAGAGCCACGTTGATCTTGCCGCGCAGTTCGAAGTGCTCCTTGGTGATGCCGGCCACGTTCTTGTTCTTGAGCATGCTGTAGCTCCGCTCAACCCCTGACCGCCGGGCGTACTTCTGACGCCACTCCTTCGTCCCCCAATGGGGCACCTGATAGCCCATGGGTGAGTACTCAGCCTTGAATGTGCCTGTCTTGATGCAGCAGGCCTCGTCGTCGCCGTGGTTGCCGTCGCACACTGCGAGCTTCGGGTCGCGTCCCCGCATGGACCCTGGAACCTTGGGACAGCCGAGCTTGCGGCCGCGGATGAGGGGCGAAACGACCCGGGCCTTTGTGGGGCTGGGACGCCCATGCACCAGCATCGCGTATTGCTCCCGCTCCTCGACATCACGGTAGAACTGTTCCCACTTCTTCTTGCCCTCGGGCGTCTTCTTCTCGTTCGGCCCGGGGGCGACCAGATTCCAGAGCCGCTGGGGCAACTGGGGCAAGTACGGCCAGCCCTGCAGCACCAGGCAGCCTCTCCAGTCGGGATCCCGCCTTGCCTGCTTCTCCTTGAAATCGAAGACTGGCGACAGGCCCCGGTCCCGAAGTGCGTCCAACCACCTTTGCCCGCCTGTGAAGCCACGGTCCGCGTCGACCGCTCCCGGCCTATCCCCTGCTTTCAGCAGCCTGTCTACCAACTTCAGAGCGACAGGCCAGTCATTGTGGTTGGCGGGCCTGGTGTAGCCGCCGTAGACATACTCGCGGCCCCCCTGAGTCAGGACCGCACTGTTGTTCCAATATCCGAGCCAGGAGTCGTACTGGGCCATGGCTTCCTGAAGGAGGGACTGCTCCTCCGGGGATGCCTCGTCGTCGAACGAGCTCACGCCCCTCTTCAGGCTCCTCCACCTGGCTTCGCGGTCGGAGGCGAACTTGCCGGCCAGGATCGACTTCTTGCTCACCCGCCGGCAGGCCGCTGGAATCTTGGTCGTGTCCATGGAGATGGTCGCACCAGGCTCCATTGGTGGGGCGCTGCTGTGGATGAGGCGGAAGGACAACTCGTCGACGGCCTCATCGGTGTCGTTGCTGTCGAGGAGCTTGCGCAGGGCGACCGCCTTGGCGTCGTCTTCTCCCCGATAGGCGCCCAGGGCGCTGATCAAGGCAGCCTTGGTCCGGTACAGCTGCCACGGGGACGGCGCCTCCGGGGCGGGCCGGTGCTGGTGGATGGGACCCACGGGTTCGCCAAAGAGCTGGAACACCTGTCCCGGAGTGGACTCGCGGCTCAGCGTTCGCGCCAGGCAGGTGATGGTCTTCGCCCTCTGCGTGAGGGCTTGATGAACAAGGCCGCCGATCAGGACGCGCACTGGAACCAGGCCCCGCCCCCGCCTCGGACGAATCGCCTCGTCCAACGCCCGGAAGAACTCGGCGTTCGGATCGAGGAAGTACTCGCGCACTTCTGGCAGTACTACTCGGTCCATCAGGAGGCCCCGCCCAAGAGACTCGCAATGCGGGCCGGATCCTTGAGAGGGTTGTGACAGGAAAGATCTCGGTCATCGACCGAGTGCATGGACTTTAGGCCGGCAGCCCGGAGGAAGACATGGAGTTGCT
>JAKAVU010000077.1 GCA_021817185.1 bacterium | reverse complement strand
AAGTGAGCGCACTGGCCCCTGGGGCCTACCGTCCGTTCGCCCACGAAACAACGCGATAAGGGCCGGCCTCGACTGTCGCGGCCCGTTCGCACACCGACTACGCAGACCCCGATCGTAAGCATAGGGTTAGCAACAAGTGTAGCTCATGTGGGGGCATGACGCGATCATTGGGTCCCGCGCCAGTACTGGGGCACCCTGCTGACCCGAGCATTAGCCCGCCATGGGCGGGCCGCCTACTCCCTTCCCTCAATGGTGACTACGATCCGCTGAGGGGCCCCGAGCTGGACGTGGGCGGCCTTCTGTAGATAGAGAGTGCCCACGACCGGAGTGCCCGGATGATCGGCGGGTTGGCCCGCCTCGTCCTCGGCGAACCGGACGGTGTTCTTGGTCTCCCGCTCCAGGGTCAGGTTGATCTTCATGGGGTCCTCCTATCGGCTACTCTGCTCCGACGTCACCACAAGATGATGGCATCAGCGCTTGCGCTACAGGTTGGAGGGAATCGCGATGCGGTAGGCGGGATCTGCCTCGGCCGCCTCAACGCGCGCGTTGTACGTCTCCAGAAGCTGACGCAACTTGGCGGTGGTTCCGCTTCTAGCGAACTCCGCCAGCTCGTCGATGTTCAAGGCGACGAAGTCCTCTATAGCGGTCACCCCTATTTCGTCGGGCTTCCCCTGCGTCTGAGCAAGTCCTTTGGCCATAGCGACTAGGCCCTCAGGAACAAGCAGGACTGGTCGCAAGCCGTCTCGCAGGTTGGCCACGCACTTCTCTCCAACGAGCTTCTCGGTGGGGCTAACAGTCACATGCAGGACTGTGTCGCCCACTTGGAAGTCACCCGCCCTCTCCGTCTGCTGGTCAGCGGTGGTGAATCCATGGTTGGGGATCACGAGATTCGGGAAGCGGATCGCCAATTTCGCTCCGACTAGGTGTTGAGCCACCGGGCCTCCGATGCCGCGGTCCCGGGCCGCCCGCATCACTCCATTGACAATTCGCCAGGTGGAGTGGTTCATGTTCACTTCGATCTCAAGTCGCCGGCGGTCGAAGAAGTCGGCCTTGAGCCTGACCACCGCCCGCCGCTGCACCTCTCGCCAGACCTGAAGCGTCTCGTCAGTGGACAGCGTCGTCACGAGCTGGCCAGCCGGGGCCGCGTTCAGAAGCCCCACAAGCTCTATGGCAAGAGGTTGACTACCCCGGCTGGTCCGCCCGCCCTCCGCCGTGAACGGACGATCGATGCCGTGGCTGCGCAAGATGGCACCGATCCTGGCTCCACTCAAACCGCTCACTTGGCTATGTGCCAAGTACTGCT
The DNA here is from genome assembly GCA_021817185.1 of bacterium. Next base: position 9,199 of record JAKAVU010000077.1, on the reverse strand, counting down.
CCTCATCCAATGGGAGCCCGTAGCTGGCTGCTCGAGCGGTGATGACCAGGGGCACCGTCATCACGTTGGTCCTGATGCCGCCGTTCGCCGCACGATGGGACTCGTACCACTCGCGGACCACGCCGTCCAAAGCGTCGGCAGCCTCCAGAACAGGTCCAGAGAGGGCTCCTGTTTCCACGGTGCCGATTGTGTCATCCACGCACCCGGCTCCTAACTAACGCCTCGATCAGATCGGCGGACTGGCGGACTGGATCGTGCTCCCACACCACCATCAGCGCCCAGCCGGCTTCCGCAAGGAGACGCTCAGTCTCCTCGTCGCGCGCCCGGTTCCGGGCCACCTTTGCCTCCCAGTACTCTCGGTGGGCTGCAGGAAGGCGGGCGTGCTCTGGACAGCCGTGCCAGAAGCACCCCCGGACCTCGACCGCGACACGGGCTCGGCGGAAGAGCACGTCAATTGTGCGCCGGAGCTCCGGGATCGGACGGGCCGCGACGCGGTAGCGCAGGCCTCTTCGGTGAAGCTCGCGGCGGATCGCCATCTCGGGCCGCGTCCCCGTCGAGCGGTTGGACTGCATCGACCGCCGTGCGGCCGGAGTCGTGGCCCAGGAGACACGGCGTTCCTCGTCGGCCACGTGACTTTCCTGATCGGCCCCGTCACCGTGCGATGCCGATGGCGGCCCTCTCACGGGTGAAGGGCTCTCTGGTGGCTCGCCGGGCTCGGCGACGTGCCAGTGGCATCAAGTAGTTGGCCGCAAGCCACTCGACGGCCGGCACGCAGACGGCGTCGCCGAACCCGGTCCGCGCCTGGTTGTCGGAAGCGCCATCTAGGATGTAGCCACCAGCTCCCATGAGCCGTGCGTACTCAACCGGAGTCATCCAACGGATCCTTAGATGCCCTACGCCGACTTCCAGCACCGCTTGCCGTGAAGATCCGCCTCGTGCCGTCCGCAGGCATCCGGCCAGGTCCTCGGGTCTGGCCTCCCACACCGCCGCACCTCCCCTCGTGCGACGGTAGGCTGTCCTCCACACGGGGCTGGGCGAGCGGCGCAACTCCTCAAGCCGCGCTCGCTGGACCTCGGACAGAGACCCCACGAACGCTTCCACCAGCGAGGGACTCCACCAGGCGGGATCGGACCGGGGCAGACGGTCGACAATCGAGCTGAGGCCCTCGCGCCTGAGCGGCGGCGGATCGGGCAGGAGAGCCCGGTGAGAACGCACGCCAGGAGCGGAGAAGAACCCACGCAGCCACTCTGGACGCAGGGGGTCGAGCACCCGAGGCGTGTCGGGCGGTGGCTGCATGGCTCCGACCACAAACAATCGCGGCCTCGACTGGGGGACCCACCGCCGAGCGTCAAGTACCAGCGCGTCAACCGAGTAGCCGAGGCCGTTCAAGGCCCCCCCGATTGACAGCAGGTCCCGCCCGCCCATGGAGTTGCCAAGACCCACCACATTCTCCAGCACGACCACCGGCGGCCTCGACCGGTCCATCTCGCGAAGGACGCGGAAAAACTCCCAGACTGTCCCCGACTGGCTCCCTCGCAAGCCATCTCTCCACCCCGCCAGGCTCAGATCTGTGCACGGGAAGGATGCCCAGGCAAGGGCCAGCCCAGCAGGTAAGTCACTCCCTGACACATCGCAGATGTCCCGGGGGTCGACCGCGGTCGCCTCGGTGGTGCCGAAGTGCCGCTCATACATCGCCCGCTTCCTCGCGTCGATGTCATTTGCCCAGACCACCGAAAAACCTCCGGCCTCCAGCCCCATCCGGGCCAGTCCAATGCCAGCGAAGAACTCTGCCGTAGCGAGTCTCCGAGGAGGTCGAGGCACTGGTCGCCCCGTTACTGCGACAGCGGCAAAGTCAGGAGCCGCGCCAACGCCTTGTCTCACGAGACGGTCCTTCTATCCGAGCCGGGGTGGTCCAACCCCCATTCTAGGGATATATCGAACAAGTGTGCCAGATCCGTCGAGGCCCAGTCAAGCCTATGTGACGAAGGAGTAGCTTGCATCTTGAACTAAGTATGAGTATCTGCTGGGGAAAGTTAAGATCGCTTCCGATCTGAATGTCCGCTCACTGACGTGGTCAAGCTCCTAAGACTTCGCTGAGAACAGAGCGGGGGGTTAGTCGTCACTGTCTGCCATGATCTCCTGGTCAATGGAACCGAGGAGTTCATCCAGCTCACGAGCCTTGTCGCTAGCGGCGAGGTACTCCTCGTACTGACGCTTAGCGTTTTCGATCAACTCGTCATAGAGGGCGGTGCGGCCGTTGATCCGGTGAAACTGGTCTTTGCGGTACTCGTCCTCCGTTAGTCGGCCCTTCCCCCTAGCGCCGGGGCGGGCTCCAAGCACGAAAACGACTTCAATCTCTTCGGTTGCTCGGTTCTGCTTGGCGAGGACCGAGGCGAGGGCGGTGTAATACTTCAGCCCTTGGTCAACGAGGTCAGTCACGTCCTCTTTCACGGAATACCGCTTCAGTTCTACGATGATGTGTTTCCCGCTGGCGGTGGCATAGTGGATGTCGATGCGCCCTGTGATGGGCTCCCCGTCTGCATCGGTTGGAGCAAATACGGGATGAAGTCTTCGGAGATCCTCCTCCATCCGACCTCCTACCGTAGCTCGCTCCCACGACGGGTCAATTAGCCATAGGTGCCCAAAGAGGTGCTTCTGGAGGACCTTCTCCTTCTCGTCATCTGTGGTGAGGTCACGGAATTTGGAAATGGCCTGCACCCTGGAACGAAGAATGTCCACCCAGAGCCCCGCTTCGTACGAGTCCTGATCGGCTAGCAGCGGGAGCAAGTCGAGAGCGGTGACGTTGCTAAGAAGAGCCAGTTGGTCAGCGGCTTTCCGCAGGCCGACTCGTTCAAATGCGAGGATGCCAGACCGGAACAGCGCGATACGATCCTCTTTCGCAGACTTCTCGAGTGCGAGGCTCGCAATCGTCCCGATCATGGTGCGGGCAGCCTCTCGCTGCCACTCAGGCCGCTTCTCGACCCAACTCTTGAGTTTGGGATACCGGCCGAGTACAGCTGCCGCCTCCTTCTTGGGCCTAGCCGCCGTCCATTCGTCAGACGCTCTCAGGAAGGCCTCGCGGAGCAGCTTGCGAAGCGCAATGACACGAGGGTCATCTTCGATCAGACGCTGCCGATCACTCGTGGCGATATCATCATACCCTCCGTCAAGATCGAGAAAGTCGGCCTCGATCTGCCCTGTGACGTAGTTCCCGAAGATTCGGCTGAAGTCGAGCTTGTCAACGATGCCTTCCTGGATTGGACGCTTCCTGGCCAGGACGATGATGTTCTTGAGTGACCCAGCGTCTTCGTCATTGGTTAGGTCGGTGGGGCGGCGTGCGGTGCCGAACCAGCCGTGTACGACCCAGTCGTCGTCCCCTTCCACCACGTTATTCGTGACGACGAAGCGAGTGACATCAGGAGGCAGGACCTCGTCTGGAAGAGTTGCGCTCCCAAATTCCCAAATGAATTCAAGCTTCTTCAGTTCCTGTCGATCCATGAACGTGATCCGCTTACCGTTGACGTGTATGGCGAAGCCGCCCCTGTCTGCGGGTGTCTGATCGAGAACATCAAAGCGCCGGGCTAGGCGCTTGCGGAGGGCAGCCACAGTGAGAGCGGCTCTCTTGCTGCGCAGGTCGGTGAGGAGGAGTGTAGTGCCCTGTTTCGCGTAGGCCGGGGGGACCGGACATGGGCTCGGATGGTAGTCCTCGTGGCGAGCAATGGCTGCCTGTAGGTCGGCGACGATGATCCGGAAGCCGCGGCTGGTGCCTTCCTTGGTCGAGTAGACCTCGACGGTGTTCGCGATGGAGAATATGGACAGTTTACCGATCCCTTTGCGGCCCATGAATGGGCGCTGCCACTTGGATGAAGCTGTCCCCTCGTCCTGACGCTTCTTGTACCCGACCGCCAGGAACCGCGTATTGAGCTCCTCGTAGTTCATGCCAGCGCCGTCGTCTGTGACGAGTACGGTTGCCGCCGTGGCATCGCTCTTCCACTCGATCTGAATGGTGGAGGCGTCCGCGTCGTAGGCGTTGGCGACGAGTTCGGAAAGCACTGCGGCCGCGTTGCTGTAGAGGTTTATGCCGAGCGACTCGAGGACGGCTAAGTCGACCGTCATCGTGTACTCTCCGTCGAGCCTGTCCACGGCGGTGATCTCGGTCACGACACCGCTCCCATCAACGCCAGGGGCAGTCGCTGTTGGCCGGCGGCAACTCTCCGCACCTGGCGCGTCAGCGCCTCACCGATCGCTCTGCCAAGTGGCGGGGGCACGGCGTTTCCGATCAGGCGTCCAACTTGGGTGAACTGAACGGGAGCCCCTGGCTTGACAAACGCGTAGTCCCGGGGGAAGCCTTGGAGGAGAGCGGCTTCGCGGAGACTGATGGGCCGGTCCTGTTCCGGGTGGCCGAAGCGACCAGTGCCAAAGTTGAACGCCATGGTTGTGATGGTTGGAGCGGGCTTGTCCCACTCCATGCGTGCATAGACATTGCGGAACGAAGCGCCAGATGCCTTCTGGTGGCAGGGTGCACGGAGATCTGATGGCCAACTTTCCCAGGTGCCGCCAGGCACTGAAGCGCGAATACGCTCGAGGTTGACGGCGGAGAGCCGCCTACAGGTATGCAAGGGATCATCATGATCGGAGCCACCTGCGGCCAACGGGGGGAGGTCGCCGATGACGTCACGCACGGAAGCGTAGTCGTTGGGATGGACCTGTCGCGTTGGCAGTCGAGCTGGCCCAAGACGCGACCCGACAAGAACCAGTCGGCGACGTCCCTGAGCTAGTCCGTAGTCGGGCCCATAGCAGGAGCGCCAGGCGAATGCGTAACCAGACTCGGTGAGAGTTGTCAGGAAGCCACTGAACACGGACGTTGACGAGATGCGTGGGACGTTCTCCATCGTGACGAGGTGGGGACGAGCCTCCCGGACGAGGCGGCCGAACTCGGCCAGAAGAGCCCACTTCTCATCACCCGACGTGTCTGCCCCGCGACGGTATGCGGAGAAGGGTTGGCATGGGGCGCACCCCGCCAATAATGTCACCGCGCCCTCCGGCCACAGGCGGCCGAGATGCCCTGCTCGGATATCACGGATGTCGGCCTCAAGAAAGGAAGCCTCGATGTTGTGCTCAAACGGGAATCGGCATTGAGGGTCGACATCGATCCCTGCCACGACAGAGATGCCAGCTTCCTGCAGCCCTTGGGAGAGCCCTCCGGCGCCGCAGAAGAGGTCAACCGCAGCAATGGGAGGGGGGAGAGGCGCTGGCCAGGTCGGCTTGGACTCTGAATGTGGTGTAGCGTCGGGAGGGTTGACTACCTGATGGTGTAGGTCCCGCACCCGCGTAGGTCCCGCCATCCTTGCCTCCCTATGGCCGAACGCCCCGTCGGGCGCTCGTCGCCCTACCTCCATCAACGCAACGCGCGTCGGCCTAGTGCCTTCGGTTCCCTCGGAGCCTCACGACAAGTCCATGTGGTGAAAGGGTAACTCTCATCCTCACCCTAGTATAACTATCCGATGGGCCGATTAAAGACCCCTCAGGAGGTGGATACGCGGGCTCATGCCATCGTCCGGCTTCTGAAGGTCCGCCGAGAGCACCTTGGATGGTCGCAGCCTATGCTGGCGGCCCGCTTGGGGATCTCGGTGGAGACCATCCGAGCCATAGAACAAGGGAAGCACCCGAACCTGGCGTTCTTCACGGTGGCCAAGTGGGCTCGGGTAGTGGGCGCGTCCTTGGAGGAGCTGGAGGCGCTCTCGGCGGGCGAGCCCCAGCGCGACGGGGAGGAGTAACGTACCAAGCTATGGCGATCTCACTCAAGCCGCTCCCCGCCCTGCCGGCAAACAGCGGCCGCCTCACTCTTGGCGCCTGGGACAGCGGCAGCCCTGGCGAGACCTATGGTCATATCGCCTACCTGAGTTCCACGATCACGCAGTGGCTCGCTGCCCACCGGACCTCCCGCCAGCCCAAAGGCGAGTAGTCTCTGGCCCGGCCCCTCCTCCGAACTTGGCGCGGCGATCCTTGGCCCCAGCAGCTATCCGCCACTGGCACCACTGCAGGAGCCGTGGGTACCTTGGCACTCTGGGGCGAGGCGGTGAGCACCCACCCTGGGGTGTGAGCGCCAAGGCGCGAAGCAGGATACCAGAGCGCCATCTGCTGGTTTAGCTATCTGCCCTGGTCAACGCGGCCTTCGTGCCCGGGCAGAGGCGCACATATGCCGGAGCCGCCCCTGGACATGCTCATCTCGGCCTGTACGATCCCTCTTGCGAGAGGAGTTCGGCAGGGCCCGGAGGTAAAGCTATGGCGATCGAGGTCCACGTGCAAGGGCAGATCGAGCCAGGGCGGCTAGCCGACTTCCGGGAGGCTGTGGGGCGCTACCGCGCCTACGCCCACGAGCACGGCTACGCCGAGCCCGAGGTGCTGTTTGGGCTGAGCGGCAAGATGAACACCATCCGCCTCATCTACACCTACGAGGACCTCAACGGGTACGAGGACCATGAGACCCGCACCCTGACCGACCGTGAGTACGCGGAGGTTGGGCAGCAGATGGGATTCGTCGTCGGCTCCGTGCGGTACGAGACTACCGCCAGATCTGACCCACGCTGCTCGTGGCCCTCAGCCGGCGGGCGGCCCGGCCAGCGCCTGCAGCACCTCCTGCGTCTGGCGGACGCGCCCGATGCGAGGGAAAACAGTCCGGACGCCAAAGGCATGGTCCTCGGCCGCTCGCGCCGAACAGGCGTCCTCGACGAAGACCTGCTGGTACCCACGCTCGTAGGCGTCGCGGGCCGTGCTCTCCACCCCGAAGTTGGTCGAGATGCCGCAGAGGAGGATGGTGTGGATCCCCCGGCGCCTCAGCTGCAGATCCAGGTCGGTGCCGTAGAACGCGCCCCACTGCCGCTTGCGCACGACGTGGTCACCATCCTTCGGGCCGAGCTCCGGCACGATCTCATCCCACCCCAGAGGTGGGCTCTGCCACGGCGCCGGTTGATCAACCAAGGGGCGCAGCTGATCACGCCCATCTGGGGACGGGCCGACGTGGACCAGAACCACGAGGACCCCTCTGGCGCGGCAAGCCTCTGCGAGCGCGGCCGCCTTGGCGACGACCGAGGCGGTGTCGTAGGGTGCCGCGGGCATCCCGACGATCCCCTTCTGAAGGTCGATGACGACCAGAGCGGTGTGCTCCGAGTCCAACTCGAGTTCCCGTCCTGGCATCGTGCCTCCTGCGGCTCCGCCTCCTGCTCCCTCGCAGCGCCCAATGGTAGCGTCAGCTGTTGGCACCAGACCCGGGAGCGCCCGTAGGCGGTTGATGGCTGGCTGGGGGGGGGCCAGACCACCCTCTCTCTGCCAAGAGCCCGAGCCTGAATTCACTTGGAGGCAGTCACGACATGGTAAACAGGGGGTCGGTGGTCTGGCTCGGCTGACTACCATTGGAAGCGCTGAACGCTAGTCAGAGAACTTCCGAGAGGGCAGGGCCTAGGCGATGAGGAGGCGAAGTGGACGAACCCCGCCGACTGGAGGGGGGCCCGTCCGGAATGCAACGGGGTGCCACCACGACAAGGTGCGACTTGCTCAAGGCATCCCGAGGCACCAGCCCCTACAAGTTGCTGCCGAGCCGCCCCGTCTCGACTGGTTCCGCCGCGGGGCGCGCGAATAGACTTGTTCATGCGATTCCTCCACGCCGCTGACCTCCACCTCGACAGCCCCCTCCGGGGCCTGAGCCGCTATGAGGGCTGCCCTGAGGACGACGCTCGCACCGCCACCCGGCGAGCCTTCGAGAACCTCGTGCGCCTTGCCCTGGACGAAGCGGTGGACATCGTGCTGCTGGCTGGCGATATCTTCGACGGGGATTGGAAAGACTGGAACACTGGGCTCTTCTTCGCGAGTCAGCTGAGCCGTCTGGTACGTGCCGGGATTCCGGTGGTCGCCGTCTCCGGCAATCATGACGCCACGTCCATCTTGACCCGAGAACTCCGATGGCCCGACGCCGTCACCTACTGCCGAGCCGACGAACCCTCGACGGTCCGGTTCGAGGCACTCAGGCTCGCCGTCCACGGCCACGGTTATGCCTCCCGCTGGGAGCACGAAGATCTGAGCCGGACCTACCCCACCCCAATCCCCGGCTGGGCGAACGTCGGACTCCTCCATACCAGTGCGGAGGGGCACCCCGCCCACGCGACATATGCACCCTGTCGGGTCGCCGACCTGGTCGCGAAGGGCTACGCCTACTGGGCCCTCGGGCACGTCCATGAGCACGCAGTCCTTGCCCGCGACCCTTGGGTGGTTTTCCCCGGCTGTCTTCAGGGGCGGCACGTGGGGGAGTCCGGGCCCAAAGGCTGCGTCCTCGTCACAATGGGGGAGGACCGCGTGACCAACGTGCGCTTCGAGGCGGTTGACGTCCTGCGCTGGGCAACGGTCACCATAGCGGTTGACGACTGTGCGAGCCGAGCGGCGGTGCTCGACCGAGTGGCGGTGGCGGCGACAGAGGCCAGCCATGCTACTGAGGGCCGCGTCCTCGCCCTCCGGGTCCAACTCAAGGCGAGAGCCAATCGCTCCGACCTGTACTGGGGCGACGACGAGTGGTGGGTGAACAACCTCCGAAGCACGTGCACGGAGGTGGCAACGGGGCCGGTCTGGCTCGAGACGGTGCGCTTCCACCAGAGCGCGGCCGCTCCGTCTCCGCCACCCGGCCTGGCGACACTCGTCCATGCCGCCGCGAGCATCGAGCCGGCCGCCCTGGCCGCGGCGCTCGCACAGACCCCAGAGTGGGCGCGGGCGCAGCAGTGCCTCGAGGTCGTCCCGGCACCCATTCGCCAGGACGCCTTCCACCTGGACGACCCGTCCACGGTCGCCAGGCTAGTTCAGGAGGCCGAGGCCCTGGTCGACACCCGCTGCACACCGCGACCCCCCGAGACGAGAGGTGAGGTCTAGCCTTGAAGATCCGGTCTCTCGACCTGCTTGCTTTCGGCGTTTTCACCAAGCGCCAGCTGGACTTCACCGGGGCCCCGCTGGTACTCGTCTACGGCCCCAACGGGGGCGGGAAGTCGACCGCCCGGACGGCCATTGAGAACGCCCTCTTCGGGATCACCGAGACCACAACGTACGGCTTCCAGCACCGGCTAGGAGACATCCCACGGCTGCAACTTGTCAAATCCAAGCCCTCAAGGCGTACTGATGGGCGCATGGGTTAGGCTGCCTGGGCCGTGCCGTCGGGGGC
>JAKAVU010000076.1 GCA_021817185.1 bacterium | reverse complement strand
ACGGTCTCGGTCACCAGGACTCCCGGTTCGGCTCGGATCACGGCTCGGCTCTCGCGCAGGATCACCTCCACCATGCGTGGGTCCTGACCCACCCGCTGGCCGATGGCGACCGCGACGTCGCCGGGGATGACGTCCTCGAGCAGCACCATGCGTCCCTCCGCCTTGGAGATCACCTTGTGAGTGACGAGCACCACGTCCCAGGGCTCCAGCCCGCCGGCCCCCTGCAGGGGGCCGCGACAGAGCCGGGCGAGATCGTCCCCGGGCGCCACCTCCGCGACCCCTTCGACCGCCCAGCACGCGAGCCGGCGGCTCCGTACCAGAGGTCGCTGCGGCTCAGCCTCCAATCTGGGCCTCGGCCCGGTGCGGGCCGTGGTGCGCGAGCTGGACCGCCCAGTTCAGCAGCGGGTGCGGCAGACCGACCGTCGTGGCTTCCAGGTCTTCGGGGCGATCGAGGTCCCAGCCCAGCCCGGCCACCTCCTCGACCCTGAGGCGCAGCCCCAAGTGAGCCGCTATGCGCTCGTGCCGGACCCGGGAGCCCGGGCCGAAGGCGTGCACCATAAGGCTGGCCGGTGCCACCACCATCGCGTTGGTCCCGGAGCCCTCGCGGTCGGGGTACATGGCCATCGAGCCGGCCGCAAGACTGCGGGCGGTGGCCAACAGCTGCTCCAGGTCGGAGCCGGCGACGCCGGGGAGGTCAGCCGCCACGGTCGCCACAACCCGCGCCCCCCGCTCCAGCGCCCAGCCAACTCCGGAACGGACCGCGGCCGTCTGCCCCGCCCCGGGATCCCCTGCCCGCGCCACCACCAGGCGTTCACAGATGGGCACCAGCCGTGGCTCTGAGGAGATGACCACGACCCTGCCGGCGGGCCAGACGCCGGCCGCCAGGCTGATCACGCGCACGGCCAGGGCGAGGCTCAACATCTCCCGCCCTGGGTCGGGCAGGGTCCCCGCCAAGCGCTGCTTGCCCCCAGAGCTGGGCTTGACCGGGATGACCAGAAACGGATCGGCGGTCACGAATTCATCCCGGCGCCGAGGCCAGAACGCGCTCTGCCACCGTCACAACCTCCCTGGCCAGCCTGAGGCGGGCTCCGGCGCTCACCATCATGGTGTCACAGACGTGGGGCTCCAGCCCCCTGGCCCGCACCTGCCCAGCCAGCCCGCCATCCGCCGTGTCCAGGACCAGCACGTGCAGGAGCCCTTGATAGCAGTCTGCCACCCCCAGCGCCGAAGTCGGCAGCCCGAGCGCCTCCAGCATCGCCACCGCCGGTCCCTTGATGGCCCTGCCGGCCACGATCGGGCTGATCCCAACCACCATGGAGGCGGCCGTTACCGCCTCGCGAATCCCCGGCACGGCCAGGATGGGGCCGATCGAGATCACCGGGTTGCTCGGAGCCAGGATGACCAGATCGGCCTCGGCAATGGCCTCCAGAGACCCGGGGGCCGGCCGCGCGGCCGCGGCACCCCGGTACTCGACCGATCCGATCGCGGGGCGGCACGCCTCGCGCACCAGGTACTCCTGGACGTGCAGGTCCCGCCCGTCGCGAGTGTGAATGCGGGTCGTGACCTGGTCGTCGGTCATGGGCAGCAGGCGCAGCGGCAGCCCCAGCCTCCGGCCCAGCTCGCGCGTGACCTCCGACAGCGAGCCACCTGCTCGCAGCCTGGAGGTACGGAATATGTGGGTCCCCAGATCCCGGTCCCCCAGCTGAAACCAGCTCTCCTCGCCCAGCCGCCGTAGTTGCTCCAGCGCCCCCCAGGTCTCGTGGCGGATGCCCCAGCCGCGCTCCTCATCGCCGATCCCGCACAGGGTGTAGGTGACCGAATCCAGATCGGGGCTCACGTGCAGCCCGTGCACCACAAAGTCGTCGGCGCTGTTGCCGATCACGGTTATGGCGGCGGCCGGATCCGCCTCGACCAGGCCGGATAGAAACCTGGCCGCTCCCACCCCGCCGGCGAGGACGGCGATTCTGCGGGCCCGGTCATGCGTCAGAGGGCGGGCGCCGGGCGCCTCCGTGCGAGCCATCCGGTCTCAGAGGTGAACTCGGGCCGAATCAGAAGCCGCGCCACGCGCAAACCCAGGGGGTGCCTCGGAGGCCGGCACGTAAGACACCGACCGGCCCGGAACACGCCACCCTAGCGGCGGCCGAGCCAGACCCGAACCCGCGTCGCCCCGAACCCTCGACCTCCGGGACGTCAAGCGCACGCTCCCGGAGCCGGGCCGGGTCAGACTGCGCTGCAGGCCTTGGCCGCGCCCGCGCCGTCCCCGGAGTCGAAGGACTGGCCGCAGGAACAGGTCTTGACCGCCTGGGGGTTGTGGACCGTGAATCCGCCGCCCATCAGGCTGTCGACGTAGTCGATCTCCGCCCCTTCCAGATAGGTCGCACTGTAGGGATCCACGAAGACCTTGATCCCCTCCTGCTCGGTCACCTCATCGTCGCTGGCCGGAGCGTCGTCGAAGCCCATCCCGTAGCTGAACCCGGAGCATCCTCCCGGAGTCACGTAGACCCTGAGGCCCATCTCCTGGTTCTCCTGCTGCTGGAGTAGCTGCTTCAACTGGCTGACTGCCTGCTCGGAAACGGTGATCATAGTGAAATTTCCCTGAACCTGGTCTGAAGCCGCCAGCCGATGCTGGTCGATTCGAGTTTAACGCAGTCGGAGGTTCCCGTCACCAGTACCGCTCCTCCCGCCAGGGGTCGGCGCTGTTGTTGTAGCCGTTGCGCTCCCAGAAGCCCAGTTCGTCCTCCCGGCGAAACTCGACCCCCTCCACCCACTTGGCACTCTTCCAGAAGTACTTCCGCGGCAGCAGCGCCCGCAGCGGATAGCCGTGCTCCGGAGACAGCGGCCGGCCATCATGACTGTAGGCGAGCAGGGCATCCTCCGCGGTCGCCACCTCGATGGGCACCGAGGTGGTGAACCCCCCGTGACAGTGGAACTCGACAAACCTCACCTCCGGGTGGGCCCCGGCAAGGGCCGCGACCTCGGCCAGGGGAACGCCCCGAAAGTGGTTGTCGAAGCGGCTCCACGTGGTCACGCAATGGATGTCGCAGACGACCTCCTTGGCGGGCAGGCCGAGCACCTGCTCGAAGGTGAGCACTGTCTCCTGCTCCACCTCCCCAAAGATCCGCAGGCGCCAGCGCGAGATGTCATAGTCTGGCACCCGTCCGTAGTGGAGCACCGGCCACTTCTCGGTCAGGACCTGCCCCGGGGGCAGACGCTGCGGGTCGGCCTCCACCCTGGGGTCGAGGTGGCGACGCACGATCTTCATACCTCGGATCGTACGGGAATCGATCGGGTGGCAGTTGGAGCGGTCACCGAGGAGACACCATCTCTGCGGCATCAGCCGCCTTCCGAGCAGGCCCAGGCCTCACTCTCTTCCGGGCCTGCAGCACCTGCCACTCCCACCTGTCCTGGTCCGGGACCGCCGTCCAGAGCCCGGGCGCCGATGCCCCGCAGCTCGGCAGTCGCCGGGGGCCGCCGGCAAGATCAAGGTGGATCCGGTTCTTCACCACCTTGGGCCCGGGCACCCGCTGGAGAAAGGCGCCCAGGGAGCCGGGCGGCCCACCAGATCAAGGTAGGGCTGGGCGTAGCCGGAGGTGGTGTGGTAGCCGAGCACCGCGAGCCAGAAGGGAGCCAGGGTGAGCGGATTGCGGCAGCCGATGCCGCGACGCGCGGACTGGCGCCGGGCAGACCGGCAGGACGCTCCGACCCAGGGTCGCCAACCGGCTCAGACCTTGGGGAAGCCGGGCACCCAGCATCCCCGCGGGTCGCGAGAGAAGTCCTGGAACACCCCGGAAGCCTCCTGGATCATGATCTCCCCCACCCTGCCGAAGATGATCCGCAGCTCCTCCTCGGCCCCCACGGCAGTGCGCATTTGCACCACGTGGCGCAGGGTCCGCAGGTTCATGGTCATGATGATGTCGGTGCTGAGGCCAATCGGCGCCAGGCGCCGGAGAGCAGAGGTTGCCTCCTTCTTCACATGGAAGGGAACCCCTTCCTCGTCCAGCCGCAGCGCCTTGGCTGCCGAGACCTGGAACTCCTCAAGGCGCTCCACCAGCTCCAGAACCTGCTGGCGGACCGGTTCCAGGGCGGGCGGAACGCGAAACCCGATGTCGACCAGGCGCACGTAGCGCAGACTCTCCTGGCTGTAGGCGGCACCGGCGCGGTGGCGCACGATCTCGTGGGTGGCGACCCGGCTCACGTTGTGGAGCGCGAAGGTGTAGTTGGCATGCTCCAGCACGCTCCCGTGGGCGCTCTTGAGGATGTTCTGGAGGTAGGCCCGAGGGTCCTGCCGCACCTTGGTCACATTGGGGTTCAGGCCTGGCTCCCAGCTGCGGTAGCAGGTGCGCCCGGCAAACTCGACCAGCAGCTCCCCGTCGCCGCCCTGATCCGAACTGCCGCGCCGATCCAGCCAGCTCTGGCCGCCGACCCGCTCCAGGTAGGCCTGCATGGCCGCGCGGTCGACCGCGGGCCGCGCGATGAGGTAGACCTCCGGGGTCGTCTCCTGGGGCAACTATGTCGCCGCCGGGAGGTTCGAGAGCAAGGGCAGCGGTGCGAAGGTGGGGATCAGCCGAGTGCCTCCAGCATCTCGTCGATGCCGGCCCTGACGCAGGTGAAGCTGGGAACATCGCGGAGGGTGTAGGAGGAGGCCTCGGTGTCGCGCAGCGCCTGCACGCAGTCCAGGAATTCCGCGGCGGAGTCGGTCTCAAAGGCCACCACGAACTCCTGGTCGTCGAGCCCGAAGGAGTAGGTGGTGTTGATCTTCACGCCGGGGTATTCGTGCCCGACGCGGATGTGCTCCTGCATCATGCGCTGCCGCTCCTCGGCGCTCAGCGCCCACCAGGCCCGGGTCTTCACGAACGGATAGACGAACAGGTAGCGGCTCTTGCCCGGAGCCAGCACCAGACGGTCGGTGGTACCCCCCTGGTTGGGATGCTCGGTGTCGACGTAGATGGAGCGCTTGGTCATGGCGGTGTAGCTGTGCGAGCACTGCAGATACCCCGCCAGGGCGGTCCGGTTCAGATCCGCGAAGAGCTGCTGCAGCCGCTCCGCCTGCTCACTCACCGCCCAGATCATCATGTCGCTGTCGCCGCGGGTGCCAACCAGGGTGAAAGTGCGCAGCAGGATCCGCCGGCTGTGCTCCTCCAGCACTCCCGCCAGCTCCCGACGATGGGCGCTCCTGATCTCACTGGGGAGCCGCCGCCACTCCGACTCGACCTTGTAAAAGGCGAACCTGACCAGCTGTCGCGGCGCGGGCCTGGTGGCGTCCCTGACCAGGACCGGGCCAACCGCCGGGCGCCTGGTGGTGGCCGTCTCACTCACTTGCTGCCCGCCTCAAAGTTGCTGAGCCTGAGACCCGGGCTGGAGATTGCCACGGTGTGTCCGCAGCGCGTGCAGACGTAGACCGCGCCGGACCTGGTCACCACCCGGCCGTCCTCCAACTGAACCTGACTTTGCGGGCCGTCGAGCCGCCTCCATTCGAGATCTGTTTGCCCACAATGATCGCAGATGTCCGGAGGCGGGTTGTTAAGCATCGGGCAGTCCCGATGCGCAAAACCCAAGTGCCGTCCTGGCCATGACCTCGACGCCGATGGGAAGACAGGCCTCATCCAGGTCGAACCCCGGATGGTGGTGGGGGTGCGTGATGCCAGCCTCGCGGTTGCCCCCACCCAACAGGAAGTAGCAGCCGGGGACCCGGCGCAGGAATAAGGCGACATCGTCACCCACGGTGATCGGCTCGGGATCGGTCAACAGCACGCCCGGGCTGGCGGTGACCGCCGCCCTGACCAGATCGGCCATCCTCGGATCGCTGACGACCGGCGGGCATCCCGCCCCGAGTTGGGTGGTGGCCTTGGCACCGAAGCTGGCCGCTATCCCTTGGGCGACCTCGGCTATCCTGCGCAAGAGCCGATCGCGATCCTCGACCGTGAAGGCGCGCACCGTGCCGGTCAGGGTCACGGTTTCGGGGATGACGTTGAACGCCTGGCCACCCTCGATCTTGCCCACGGTCACGACCGCCGCCTGGAAAGGTGATGTCTCCCGCGAGATGAGGGTCTGGAGCGCCAGTACCACCATGCTGGCGATGGGGACGGGGTCCAGAGCCTGGTGCGGGAGAGCGCCATGGCCACCTCGCCCCTCGATGACGACCCCGAACTCGTCGGCCGAGGCGAAAATGGCGCCGTTGCGCACTCCCACCGTACCGGCCGGCTGACCGCTCCAGATGTGCAACCCCAACGCTCCCTCCATTTCCGGCTCGGACATCACCCCCTGGTCGATCATCACCTGGGCACCGCTGGCCGTCTCCTCGGCAGGCTGGAAGACGAACCGAACGGTCCCCGCCAGTTCGGGACGCAGCCCGACCAGCAGCTCGGCGACCCCCAGGGCGATTGCCACATGGGCGTCGTGCCCGCAGGCGTGCATCACTCCGTCCACCAGCGAGCGATAGGGGCGTTCGGGGCCGCGCTCGAGCAGCGGCAAAGCGTCGATGTCGGCTCGGATCAGGAGCGCGTGCCCGCCGGGGCGGTCCCCTCTGAGGTCGGCCACGACCCCGCGGTCCTCGGCCAGCTTGCGCGGTGCCAGACCCAGGCGGGCCAGCCGCTGCTGGATGAACTCGGCGGTGTCGAGCTCGTGCCCGGAGAGCTCAGGATGCTGATGCAGGTGGCGACGGTCAGCCACCAGGCTCGGGCCCATCCCGAGAGCCAGGTCATGGATGTCACTCATGCGCGCACTCCCTCCTTCGCTGCGGAAGCGTCCCCTCTGCCGAGCAGACGCTCCAAGACCGCGGGCAGAGCGCTGTTGGCGACCACTCGGTCGGCGCCCGCCCGGCGCGCCCTCTCCGCCAAGTCTGACATCAGCAGGTGGGGCCCGAAGGCCACGACCTTGGGAGCGCCCGGTGACATGGATATATCCCTCAGCCTTGCCAGCTGCAGCTCCTGCTGACGGTTGAGGTCCACCAGCGCCAGCCGTAGGTCACCGAGCTCACCGCCATCGACGATCTGCCGGAGCCGGAGTCCATGCCGCAGGACGATCGCCTGGATGCGTGAGCTGACCATCAGGTCTCCGCCCACGAGTCCGACAGCGGACCGCTGCGCCGGTGGGGCCGGCTCGGCCGGACCTGACCCCGGGACTCCTCTCCTGCTCACCTCTATGTCTATAGCGTATGGGCGGTTGAGGCTCGGCTGGGAGAGATCAGGTCTCAAGGACGGTCAAGTTGTCGCCCCGGGCGACCATCCCAGGAGTCGACACGGTGGCGTACACGCCCATCATGGCCTCCCTGGTCGCGGCCAGGTGACGCAGCAGCGCAGGCCACGACTCATGACTGTCGGGGTCCCGGGTGGTGACCGCGCAGCGAGGGCATTCAGCAACCACTCGAAGCACCACCATCGCGACTCCAAGCTTTGACCCCACCCAACCGCGCTCCGCACCCGGCCCGAGGCCTGGGGCGGTGACGAAGAGGTTGGCCCGGAATCGGCGGCGGTCAACAGTCCGCCCAAGTTCAGCCGAGACCGCGGCGACACTGGGGAGCAGAACCAGATGCAACGGAGCGTCGTCGAAGGCCCCGCCCTCGACCTCGGCAAGCTCCAACCTGCGGCCGCAAACCTCTGACAGGCACTGCTGGACCGCCGGGTCTCGCCAGGGTGTCGGTGGCAGCTGCGCACCTTCGACCACCACCTGTCCATCCGCGACTCTGGCCCCGAACCGCAGCAGGCCCGGCAGCCGGCGGGCGCTGAGCGGGTGGTCGGGACGCCTGCTGCTCCGATCGAAGGCTGCGATCCCCCGGTCCCAGGGCAGGCCATCGGGCCCCAGCTCCGCAAGCGTCAGCTGCTCTCCCGCCATGGACTTGACCGGATACCGCCAGACCTCAGCGACCTCCATCTCGACACCAAGAGTAGAGGGCAACGGCTCGCGCCCGCGTACGTACAATCGACCCATGCCCCAGCAGCTCCTGGTGACCCGCGACGCCGTGGAGGAGATCCGCGCCTGGCAGGCGCGCGACCACCGCCCGGACTCGGTGTTCCGAGTTGACGTGCGCCTGGGGGGGTGTCGCGGGTTCAAGCTCTTCTTCGACTTGGAGGAGGAGGCGGCCCCTGACGACGTGGTGACCGAGGTCGCGGGCGTGAGGGTCGTGGTTCAGGAGGACGGGCTTCCCTTGGTGGCCGGTTCGATCCTCGACTTCGAGGACAGCTATCGGGGCAGGGGCTTCCGGCTGGCCAATCCCAAGGCTCGCAATGCCTGCGGGTGTGGAACCTCGTTCATGGCCGACTACCCGGGCCAGGCTGATGGGGCCGATGACCTGGTGGTGGCGGACGCCCCCGGTCCCAGCTGAGTACGGTTCAGGCCCTTGTGCTGCGCCGGCAGCAGAAGGGAGCCAAGCGCAGCACCCGGGCCCGAACGTCCCGCCCTCGGACGGGGGTCAGCAGCAGCCCCAGCACAATCCCCACCACAACCCCCCGACGGAACCCGCGCAGGTAGCGTCGCAGGGGGCGCAGGATCTCCTCGTCGACTGCGGTGAAAAAGGCTCCGATCCGCTCCTGCGGTGATGCCTCTGGGCTCATGCCGAGCCTCCGTTCCTATCGAGCTCCGCCCCCACCCTCCCCGAACGCTCACTGAGGCGGGTCCCGGCAGTGCGCACCACCGGCTGCACCATCCGGCCTGCGGAGTCGGCCGCCTTGGCCACCAACCGTACCGCCGGTTGGGCCGTCCGCCAGCCGGACTGGAGCTCCTCCACCGCCCGCTCCACGCTGTGCCGGCTCCTGTGGTAGGTGGTCTCAAGGGCCACCCTGGTATCCCGGCCCGGGCGCGGGGCGACCAGGACGCCGATCACTGCCCCCGCCATGATCCCATGTGCGAAACCCTTCACATATCCCATGGCAACCTCCGAGATCGATTGGTCCTGAGCCTATCAAAGCACGCCGAGGCACAGATCGGGCGATCCGACTTGCGGTGGGCTCAGCCCCCAACAGCTGGTACCCGGTTGACGCGACCGGCATGCTCTCTATCCTGGCTCTGGCGCCGAGCCAAACATCGGGCAGCGGAGAGGTGAGGTCGGAGACGGCGGGCCGGGAAGATCAGTAGAGGGCTGCCGCCAGCCGCGACCGTCCAGCGACCACGGCGGGGTGATCCGGGCCCAACTGCTCAAAGCAGTAGAGGCTGATCCGGCGCAACCGGTCCCGCTGCTCTCCCTGGCGGGACGGGATCAACGAGACAGAGAGCTCCGCCGCCTGATCGAACTGGTCGCGGGACAGTGCCTCCAGCAGCGCGGCGTCGGTCTGGTCGCGGTCGCCGTCCTGGCAGAGTTCGGCCCAGGCGGAGAGCCCGGCGCAGATGCGGTCCTGAGGAGCTTGGCTGGCAATCTCGACGGCTTCTTCGCAGCTACCTCTACGGATCAGCGCCTGTGTCAGCGCCCTCCGCGCAGGTAGATGGGAGGGGTCGAGGCTCAGCGCTTCCCGGAGCGACTGCTCGTCGCCCGACTCGACCAGGCGATCCGCGGGCGAGGGCGTCAGTCCTTCGAGGAAGCTCTTCACCGCAGAGGCGGGCTGCGCACCAACGAACTCCGCCACAACCTCGCCGCCGCGAAATGCCTTGACGGCCGGTATGCCTCGCACCTGGTAGCGCTGGGCCAGTTCCGGGTTGGCGTCGACATCCAGGGTGCGGAGCAGAACTGCGCCCCCCATCTCGTCCACGGCTGACTCAAGGACCGGGCCAAGCTGCCGGCAGGGGCCGCACCAACTCGCCCAGAAGTCGACCACCACCGGGACCTCCTGGGACCGCTGCAACACCTCCTCGGAGAAGGTAGCCGCGTCAACCGCCAGGCGCACCGCCGGGGCTGTGGGGTTCACGGCTCAGGGAATCGGCCGGCGGCGATCATCCGTCTCGACCACTCCCGTGCCATGGGTGCAGACCCTGTCCGCCCATCCCAGATAGTTCTGAACGATCCGGACTGCAGAGGGGACCATGGAGCGCCGACGAGCCTCGGCCGTGTCGGCGTGCACCGACAGCGCCTCATGCACGGCCGCGACATGTCGCAAGAACTCGTCGTGGGTGATCCGTGCCTCTCCGAGTGGGGCCCAGAGGTCGGGAGGGAAGCCCAGCGCGCGCATCGCGCGCTGGGCGTCTCTCACATCGAATAGACAGGTCTTCCGTCGCCCATCATGCAAAAACCCACACTGCCAGGGATCGTAGAGAGAGTTCCGAGCCGGTGGCAGGTCTGGATGCAGGCGGCGAAAGGGACGCTGGACCGGCGGCTTACCGACGGCCTGCGCCACCATCAGGCTGCGCGAACGCGCCCCGCCCGAGGCCCCCTGGTGCTTGGCTCAATCTCGAATTCGACCTGGGCTCCGCGGGTCAGCTGCTCGAAGGCGCCGCCCTCCACGCTGGAGCGGTGGAAGAAATACTCCACACCGTCCTCCGCGGCCAGAAACCCGAATCCGCGCTCATTGACTGACTTGATTGTTCCGATCGGCATGTACCATCTCCCGTGCCGCTATGCGGCCATCCTCGCGAGCCTAAGCGATCGACCGGCTCGCGAGGGAAGCGGCGTCGAACGACCCCGCA
>JAKAVU010000075.1 GCA_021817185.1 bacterium | reverse complement strand
CCCCACATCGCCCGGGAGCACCTCTGGGAGGTCAGCGGGCACCTGGGCTACTTCGCTGATGAGATGTACGGGCCGATGGAGGTGGAGGGCGACCGCTACCGGATCAAGCCCATGAGCTGCCCCTTCCACATCATGATCTACCGTTCCCGGCAGCGCAGCTATCGGGAGCTCCCGCTGCGGCTGGCCGAGCTGGCCGCCGTCTACCGCTTCCAGCGCAGCGGGACGCTGCATGGGCTGCTGCGGGTGAGGGGGCTGACCCAGGATGACGCCCACATCTTCTGCACCGAGGAGCAGGCCGAGCGCGAGGTCGCCGGAGTGCTCGATCTGGTGCGCGTGATGATGGCGCGGTTCGGCTTCCAGGAGGTCGAGGTGGACCTCAGCACCAGACCGGCCAAGGCGGCTGGGGAAGACCGGATGTGGGAGCTGGCCGAGGCGGCCCTCGCCCGGGCGGTCGAGGGGCGGGGGATGGAGTTCAAGGTCAACCCGGGGGAGGGCGCCTTCTACGGGCCGAAGGTGGACGTCCACATCCGCGATGCCATGGGCCGGCGCTGGCAGTGCGCCACGGTCCAGTTCGACTTCAATGAGCCCGAGCGATTCGAGTTGGAGTACGTGGGCGACGATGGCGCCACCCACCGGCCGATCATGGTCCACCGCACCCTGCTGGGCTCGATGGAGCGGTTCTTCGGAGTCTTGCTGGAACACTACGCCGGGGCCCTGCCGACCTGGTTGAGCCCGGTGCAGGTGCAGCTGGTCCCGGTCAGCGACGATCAGCTGGACTACTCGCATCAGTGGGTGGCCGATCTGGAGGATGCCGGCTTTCGAGCCGAGGTCTACGATCGCCCGGGACGCCAGCTGCCGGCCAAGATACGGGACGGGCAGCTGGCCAAGATCCCCTACCTGGCGGTGGTGGGCCGACGCGAGGTGGAGGCTCATACCGTGCACCTGCGCGACACGAGGTCGGGTGAGCAGGTGGCGTTGAACCGGGACCAGCTGTTGGCCCGGCTGCGGCAGGAGACCATCCCATCCTGACGACCGCAGTCGGAGGTAGGGGCCGAGGGCTCCGGCGTGGTAGCATCGGCAACTCAAACTCATCTGCAAGGAGGGCGCGTCCATAGCGTTTCGCGAGCTGCGCATCAACGACCAGATCCGGGTACCCTCGGTCAGGCTTTTCGACGACACCACCGACGAGGCGATCGGCATAGTGACCTTGGCGGAGGCTCAGGCGCTGGCCCAGGAGCGGGGGCTCGATCTGGTCGAGGTCGCCCCCCAGGCGCAGCCGCCGGTGTGTCGCCTGATGGATTACGGACGCTTCAAGTTCGAGGCGTTGAAGCGGGAGAAGGAGGCGCGCCGGGAGCACAATGCCGTCCGGCTCAAGGAGATGAAGCTCCGGCCCAAGATCAGTGAGCACGACTTCCAGACCAAGTACGGGTACGTGCGCCACTTCCTGGAGGAGGGCGACAAGGTCAAACTCACTATCATGTTCCGTGGCCGCGAATTGGTGCACCAGGAAATCGGCCGGGCGCTGCTGCAGCGGCTGGCGGAGAACGTCAAGGAAGTGGCCACTGTGGAGCGCCAGCCCCTGCTCGAGGGGCGCAACATGATCATGATTCTGAACCCGCTTCCCAAGAAGGCGGTCAGAGGAGAAGCCAAGGAAGATGCCCAAGATTCGAAGCCATAAGGGAACTCAGAAGCGGTTCCGCCTGTCCGGGACCGGCAAGCTCCTGCGCCGGGGCGCCTTCCAATCGCATCTGCTCGAGCACAAGTCGGCCAAGCGCAAGCGGGGTTATGCCAAGACACAGGTTGTCACCACCGGCGACGCCAAGTCGATCCGGCGCGATGCGCCGTACCTGGGGAGCTGAGTCATGGCCCGAGTCAAGCGCGGCGTCACCGCGCGCAAGCGCCACAAGCGAGTCCTGGAGCTGGCCTCCGGACTCACGGGAACCCACAACCGGCTGTTTCGACCCGCCAACGAAGCGGTCATGCACTCGCTGGCGTATCAGTACCGTGACCGCCGCAAGCGCAAGGGAGACTTCCGCCGGCTCTGGATCGCCCGCATCAACGCGGCCTCCCGCCAGGCGGGGATTCCCTACAGTCGTTTCATCGCCGCTCTGGACCAGGCGGGGGTGGAGATCTCTCGCAAGCAGCTGGCCGAGCTGGCGGCCCGCGACCCGGACGCCTTTGCCAGCCTGATCTCGGTGGCCCGGGAGAAAGTCGCTACCAAGTGACCGGTGACGACCTCCAGGCGCTCGCCGCGACGGCCCTGGAGGAGATCGCCGGGGCCGCTGATCCGGACCAGTTGGAAGAGGTGCGGCGGCGCTACCTGGCGCGCCACGGGGGCTCGATCGCGGCTGCGGCGGACCGCCTGGCCGAGGTCAGGGGCGAAGAGCGGGCGGCCCTGGGACGGGCCTTCAACGCCGCCAAGCGTGCGGTCACCGAGGCGCTGGAGCAGCGGGAGGCGGAACTCCAAGCCTCGCTCTGGGATCGGGAGCTGGCTGAAGAGCGGATGGACCTGTCCCACCCGCTGCACCCACTGCAGCGAGGCCACCAGCATCCGGTGGCCCGCACGGTGCGAGAGATCGAGGACATCTTCACCGGCCTCGGATATACCACGGTGGCCGGGCCTGAGATCGAGGACGACCTGCACAACTTCCAGCTGCTGAACATGCCCGAGGAGCATCCGGCGCGCGACGGCCATGACACCTTTTACCTGGGCGGCTCCGCCCAGGGCTGGCTCTACCGCACCCACACCTCGCCGATGCAGATCCGCACCATGCTGGCCGGCAAGCCTCCCTTCCGCATCATCGTGCCTGGCAAGGTCGCCCGCCGCGACAACCCGGACCCCACTCACAACCCGGTCTTTCATCAGGTGGAGGGGCTCTGCGTGGATGAGGGCGTGACGGTCGCGGACCTGAAGGGGACGCTTGAATACGTCCTGGGGCAGCTCTTCGGCCAGGACCGCCGGGTGAGGCTGCGGGCCAGCTTCTTCCCGTACACCGAGCCGTCGCTGGAGGCGGACGTCGCCTGCGGCATCTGCGCCGGAGAGGGCTGTCGCAGCTGCCTCAACAAGGGCTGGATCGAGATCCTGGGGTCGGGAATGGTCCACCCTTCGGTTTTGGCCGCCGTCGGCGTCGATCCGGCCCGCTACAGCGGCTTCGCGTTCGGGATGGGGCCCGACCGCATCACCGCCCTTCGCTACGGGATCCGCGACGTTCGCGAGCTCTACGAGAACGACCTGCGCCTGCTGGAGGGGTTCTGAGTTGCGGGTCAGCCACGAGTGGCTCGGGTCGATGGTGGACCTGGAGGGTGTCTCCCCCAAAGAGGTGGAGCGGCTGCTCACCATCAGCGGTACCGAGGTTGAGCGGGTGACCAGGTTCGCGGCCGGGCTGGAGCCGCTGGTACTCGGAGAGGTGGTCGAGTTCAAGCGCCTGGATGGCAGCGACCATCTCTTCCTCGCCCAGGTCAGGGGCTCTGAGCCGGAGCCGGTGGAGGTGGTCTGCGGGGCACCCAACCTCTTTGTGGGAGCGCTCGTCCCCTGGGCTAGGCCCGGAACCCGGCTCCCGTCGGGGCTGGAGATCGGGCGCCGTCGCATTCGGGGAGTTCAGAGCGAGGGCATGCTCTGCGCCCCCGACGAGTTGGGGCTGGGGCCCGATCACGATGGGGTCCTCACTCTCCGCCCCGGAGAGGGCGAGCCCGGCCAGCCCCTAAGGGAGCTCTTTCCCGAGGACACCGTGTACGAGTTGGAGATCCTCAGCAACCGGGGGGACTGCCTCTCCCACCTGGGGGTCGCGACCGAGCTGGCGGCGATGCTCGACCGCCCCGTCCACCCTGGCGACATGACGCCGGTCGATGCCACCGGGGAGCCGATCGCTCAGAGCGTCGAGGTCCGCATCGCGGTGAGGGAGCTCTGCCCGATCTACACGGCCTGCGCCTTCACCGCGATCCCGCAGCTGCCCGCCCCCCTTGAGGTGCGGCGTCGGCTCATGGCGGTGGGACAGCGGTCGCTCGGGGTGGTGGTCGATCTGGCCAATTACGTGATGCTGGACGTAGGCCAGCCGCTCCACACCTTCGACCTCGACCGCATCCAGGGTGAGGACGGCCGGGTGGTGATCGAGGTGAGGCCGGGCCGGCAGCGCGAGACCATGCTGGGCCTCGATCAGCAGGAGCGGTCGCTGGCGCCGTCAGATCTGGTCATCGCCGCCAACGGGAAGGCGGCTGCGATCGCCGGCCTGCTGGGCTCCTGGGACTCGTCCGTGACCCCGAAGACCACCCAGCTTCTCCTGGAGTCCGCCAACTTTCAGTGGACCTCGATCAGGGGGACGTCGCGGCGGCTGGGACTGCGGACCGAGGCCTCCGCCCGCTTTGAGCGGTTCCTGTCTCCCCATCTGGTTCCCATGGGGACCAGGCGCTTCGCCCGGCTTCTCCACGACCATCTGGGGGTCTCGCCCCGCCCCGGGCTGCTCACCGCGGGCGAGCTGCCCCCTCCTGCCGAGCCGATTCGGATCTCCGCCTCGCGCATCTCTGCGCTGCTGGGCATGGAGGTCACGGCCGGGGAATCCAGGTCGGCTCTGGAGCGGCTGGGGTTTACCGTGGCGCTTGAGGGCGAGGATCTGGTCGCCTCCCCGCCAACTGTGCGCACGGATCTCAGCCAGCCCGTCGACCTGGTGGAGGAGGTGGGCCGGATCATCGGGTATGACCGGCTCCCCGCCACTCTTCCGGCTCTCCGGCGGCCGCCCGCCGGCCCCAGCGCGAACGCCACCCAGCGGCTGGCCGGGGAGATCCTGATGGGCGCCGGCTACACCGAGGCCATCACCCTCAGCCTCTTTGATCCCGGCCGTCCGAGGCCGGTCTCCGGGCTGGGGGACGGTGTTGAAGCCCAGCGGATCGCCAACCCGCTCTCCGGGGCGCTCGAGGGGCTGCGGGTGTCGTTGCTGCCGGGGCTGCTCGGCAGCTGCCAGCTCAACCAGGCGCGGGGGGCCGAGCGGACGCGCTTATTCGAACAAGGTCGGGTCTTCTGGACCTCTGGGAAGGACGGCCGGCCGCAGGAGCCGGAGCTGCTGGCGGCGGTGGACCAGGGGGTCGATTTCCAGGCCTCAGATAGCGCCGCGGCTCTTCGCCATTTGCTCCGCGTCTGCCAGGCTCTGGGGGACCGGCTCAGCGCCGATTCCACCAAGTTCATGGCGGCCGTCCGACCCGGCTTCCATCCCGTCCGCTGCGCGGAGGTTGTGAGCCGGGGCGAGGTGCGGGGTGTGGTCGGAGAGCTGGACCCGAGGTCCTGCGCGGCGCTGGGGCTGCGCGGTCGGGTGGTCGCCTGTGAGCTGCGGGTGGACGGTTGGCTGCTGCCGGGCGGGCGGCCGGGATCTGGGCGGGAGCTCGCGCAGACCCCGCCGCTCATCATGGACCTGGCGGTGAGTGTTCCGGAGGAGGCCCCCCTCGGGGAGGCGGTGGCCGCCGTTGGCGGCATCGGGCTGGCGGAGCTGGAGGCGGTCCGGGTGCTGGACGAGTACCGTGGCGCTCAACTCGCCAACGGCCTGAAGGGATGGACGTTCAGACTGGTCTTTCGCGACCCCAACCGGACTTTGACCAGCCAGCAGGGGGTGGATCTTCGTGACCGAGTGGCCAGGGTGCTGGCCGATGTCTCGGGAGCCAGGGTACGCTGACTTGCCGGTCTCCGTTCCAGGCGCTACTTCCCGGCGCCGCCAACGCATCTCCCGGGCCTTCTTCGGGCGACAGAGCCCGGAGGTGGCCCGCGATCTGCTCGGGTCCTGGCTGGTGCGTCGCCGCGAGCGCTTGGTCCAGGCGGTGCAGATCTGTGAGACCGAGGCCTACCTCGGTGAGGCCGACTCCGCTTCGCACGCCCGGATGGGACCGACCCCGCGCAACCAACCCATGTACGGCCCGCCAGGCTTCGCCTATGTCTACTTCATCTACGGGATGCACCACTGCCTCAACGTGGTCACCGGACCAGTCGGGCTGCCGCAGGCGGTGCTGATCCGGGGCGCCCGTCCCAGCGCGCAGCTGCTGGGGCGCCGGCTCGACGGTCCGGCGCGGATCTGCGCGGCCCTCGACATCGACCTGCGACACAACCGTCTGGACCTCTGTCGAGGTCGAGGTGGAGAGCTCTGGCTGGAGGTGGGGGAGAGGATCCCGGAGGTGGCGGTGCTGGTGGGGCCGAGGGTGGGGGTCAAGGACCAGTCACCGCTGAGGTTCCGGATCGCCGACTCCGTGGGGCCGAAGCGCTAAAAAGAAGAGCGGGCCCATCGGGCCCGCCCAATTGCTTGCCGGTGCTTAGGCACCGCGTCCAGCGGATAAGCCGGACTAGATTCGGATCGTCAGTCAGCCCTGCGCCGGGACCCGACAAACCTGGCGGTGGCGCGGCCACCGTCGAGAAACGGCCCCGGGGGGCTGATCACTCCGCCCGAGTCTGCCTCAGAAACGTCCAGACGGTTCTCATGTCGGTAACCTCCGTCTGAGTCCGGTAACCTGCCCTCACCATAACACTGCCCCAGTTCGGCGTGTCAAGACCCAGTTTCATGGGCCGGGTCCAGCAGTGCGAGGCACGTTCGGGAACGTCGGGTGGTGGCCGGAGCAAGTTTCATCGGCCCGGGTCTGGTACGTCAGCGGATGGCCAGGCGCATGGCGCCGGCAGAGCACGAGCTGGCCGTCTCCAAGCGTGACCGCAAGGCAATCGAACCCGCCCAGGACCGGGTTGCGCCTCCCGATCACAGGCGGATTTAATCATGCCGGTGCCGCACCACCTCGCGCCGTGCGGGTCAGCCGGCGGCTAGGCACCGTGGCCGCCCCCGGTCTCTTCCTCCTCGGCCAGGATCCGATACAGGGAGCGGCGCGTCTCCTTCATCAGCTGGGCCGCCTTGGCCACCTGGGCTGAGTCTCCCGCCCGGACGACCTGGAAGAGTGCGGCCGCCGACTGCCGCATCAACGACATCAGTTCGTGCACGTCGTTGCCGACGGCCCGCGAAGCCTCGTCCCACGGCAAGCCGAACTCGGAGCGGTGAGCCTGTAGGTACGCCTCGCCAGCATCGGTCAAGGTGTAGGTCCGCTGGCCGTCCACCTCCTGGACTCTGACCAAGCCCTCATCGTCCAACTGCTGAAGGGCGGGGTACACGGACCCGGGGCTAGGGTGCCAGACGCCGTTGCTGCGTTCCCCGATCTCCTGCATGATCTGGTACCCATTGCGGGGCTGTTCGCTGAGCAGCAGCAGGATGGCGGCGCGCACATTGCCGCGGGGAGCGCGCCCCATCCCCATGGGACCCCTCATGCCTCCGCCTCTTCCGCCCATGAAGCCTCGGTTGAACCCCTCGCCATCAAGCCGGCCACAGCGGCCCCGGTGCCGGCCGCCCGGCTCCCCGGCGCAGCGTCCCCGCATCTGGTGCTCTCGCTCCATCCATCCTTCCTCGATCATGTCGCTTCCTCCAACCGTGAACCGTATCCGACATGTCGATAATAGCTCAGCGATATATCGGTGTCAACCACCGACCGGCCCGGACCCCGGTCGGGCTCGGCGCCCTGTCCCCGGCCACCCACTGGGCGAACTACCACTGCGCAGCCACCCCAGGCGTCCAGGACCGTTGCCGGGGCTGCGGCCCGGGTGCTGGCGGCGTTGAGGCAGGGCGCCCCCCTCACCACAGCGACGCTTCTCCTCAAGTCGGGGCAAGTTCCATCGGCCGAAGGCCCCGGCCGATGGCTGGGCTGGCGACCTCCCTCCCTGGGGCAAGGTGGCGGGTCGGCCTGCGCCGCTGGGATCGGCCGCACCCTCGAGTCGCCACGCTCCTCGCGCGCGCGATGGAAGCGGTGGGCGGGCGGTCACCAAGGGCGGCGTGGCGTGGCGAGCCCCAGCTGGTTGAGTGCGGGCTGCAGCGCATGGCCCTCTCGATGCCTCCTACTCGTCGCGGGTCCGAAGCGTTGCCGATCGGAGGGGTGACCCGGTCTCAACAGACGCCGCAGGACCCCCGGGACCTCACCCTTCGTACCTCGGGAGCTCAATGGTGGCTCCGGCTCGCGGTCGCGCCACCCCGGCTACGAGCTCCCACACCGGAGGGCCCGAGGCCCACCTTCCACAGCGCGTGGCCATGCTCATGCCACGAACGCGATCAAGGGCATCAGGATCCGCGGCCGCCACCCAACCCGGCGGGCCGTGTCGATTGTCTGGGCCTGACTCTCAAGAGCTGCGGGCATCCGGGACCCGGCGGGGCCGGCCGGACCGGACGACGCGGCCAGCGCTCAGGGCGGTCCCCGTTGGTTTGCTCGCACAGGTGCTCAATCAAGCGGGGCAACCGAACAAGCCTGTGGACGAACCCGGCACCACCACCGTGCAGTCGAGAGAGCCCCTTGGGCACCTGGACCGCTGGCCGGCGCGTCCAGCATTGCCGGTCAGCGATCTCCGGGGCGGTCGAACGCCTCGCCTGGGGCCCGAACGACGGTCCGCCGGATAGGCTGTGGGGCAAGCATCGGGCCCCCGGGGGTTGGCGGTGCACCGCGCGGTCGCCCAAGCTGACGGTCGGATCGCTGTGGCATGCTGGGCTGCTGTGATGCTGCAGGCCTGCCTGAACGGAGCCCGCGTGCCGGATGGACGTGCCCCGATCCCCGTGACACCGGCGGAGATCGCCGATGACGCCGAGGCCTGCGTCCGCGCCGGCGCCACCGATCTACACCTTCATCCCAAGGACCCCGCGGGAGCCGACAGTATCGAATCCGGGCTGGTCGCCGCCGCGCTCGTCGCGGTACGCGCCCGGTGTTGCCGCGTGCCCGTCGGCGTCACGACCGGCGCCTGGACCGCATCGGTCTCCGAGCGGCTGCAGCAGATCTCCTCCTGGACTGTGCTTCCCGACCACGTCTCGGTCAACTTCCATGAAGAGGGCGGGGAGCAGATCGCCAGGCGCTGTCTCGACCGGGGCATTGCCGTCGATGCCGGCATTTGGAGCGGTACTGACGGTTTCGGGCGCCTCCTGGCCAGCGGCCTCGCCGGGTCCTGCAGATACCTTCTCCTGGAGATCACCGACGCCGACGTCGACGATGCAGTGGTGTCGGCGGAGCGCCTGATCGGCCTGGCGGCGCCACTCGATCGTCCGTTGCTGCTGCACGGAGAGGAGAGATCCGCCTGGCCGTTGCTCCGCCTCGCCGCCAACCGAGGTTTGGCTGTGAGAATCGGCTTCGAGGACAGCCTGCTGCTCGCCGATGGCAGCGCCGCCAGTGGCAATGCCGAGCTGGTGACGGCTGCGTACCGCGAATGGCGGGCATCGCGATGTCGATGACCAGGGGGGGTGGGACCGGTTTTTCCGTGAGGGGCTGCCCGGCTCGGCGGAAATTGGAGGGGGCTCGATCCGTTGTGGTGTGGGAGATCGTGACCAACCGTCACGCGGCGCCGCCGACGTCGGTCCGCTGCTCGGGACCCACCCGCCGACTGTGACTCCTTGGGCAGGACTGCGGACTGACCGCAGGCGTCATCGGCCGTTGGCCGATCATGCTCCGCGCAGCACTGCGTACCAGAGGCGGTCAGCCACCGCGACCACGTGATCCGCCACTCTGGCATAGCGTCGGTAGAGGTCCTGGGCGGCGATGACCGAGCGGACGTCGTCGCTGCCCAGCAGGCTGGTCATAGCCTCCCGGTACCTGTGTTCGACATGACGGACGGTGCCGGTGGAGGCATCCGCCTGGCGGCCGGCCCCGTTGAGATCACGCGGCAACATGGCGAACGCTGCTGCCAGGGACGATGTGGCGTCGCTTAGACAGCTTCCCATCGCCTTCGCGTGGGCGTCCGGCGCCCAGCCCAAAACCTCTGCCTCGCGGACGGTGTCCTTGGCCTCGTTGATGACCCGATCCAGGCGCTCCGACAGGATGTACAGATCCTCCTGGTCCAGAGGGGTGGAGAGCGCGACCTGCAGGGCAGCAAGGAGGGTGCGACGGGCCTGGTAGGCCTCGGTCCGGCAGCG
Source organism: bacterium (assembly GCA_021817185.1). The sequence goes on along the minus strand of JAKAVU010000075.1, from coordinate 604 downwards.
GTGGACCTCATCGGCCTCTGACTGAGACCCGGAGCCGGACCAGACGGCGAAGTGCGAAAGCCCCTCCTGGGTCAATTTGCCCTGCGCAACCAGCAGGGACATCACATTGGGTCCCGAGCCGGGAAGCAGTGTTCTCCACCAGCTGGCTTTCGAGCGATTCATCTTGGGCCCCGGCTCACAGGTGGATGACACCGGCCAGACGGGCGAGCGCTACCAGGGAAGCGCCGATCAGGGCGCAGGCGGGCACCGTCACCAGCCACGCAGCCACCACCCTGGACACTGTAGGCCAGCGCACATGACGGCGGCGGCGGACGGCGCCGACCCCGACCATTCCGGAGGCGACTATGGTCGAGGTGCTGACCGGGGCCCCCGCATAGCTGGCCCCCAGGATCACGAACGCGGAGCCGGCCTGGGCCGCCAGACCGTCGAGGGGGCCACCACCGTAGAAGCGTGAGGACACGGTCCGGATGATCTGCCGCCCCCCCAGGGCGGTGCCGGTGGCAAGCACCACGGCCACCACCGCCGTAACCCAAAGAGGGACGGAGAAGCGGCTGAGGGCGCCGCTGGCAACCAGCAGGCCGGTCACCAGTCCCATCGCCTTCTG
>JAKAVU010000074.1 GCA_021817185.1 bacterium | reverse complement strand
GACCTCGGCGTCGATGGAGATCTTGATCTCGTCTCCGACCAGTACACCTCCGGTCTCGAGCGCCACGTTCCAGGTGAGCCCGAACTCCTGGCGGCTGATCTTCGTGGTCGCCTCGAAGCCCGCCGCCTTGACCCCATAGGGGCTGGTCTGGATCCCCAGCGAGGTCACATCCAGGCTGACCGGCCGGGTGACGTCCTTGATCGTGAGGTCTCCCTCCACCCGGTAGCGGTCGCCGCCGACGGATTCCACCCGACGGCTCTGGAAGACGATCTCGGGGTACTTCTCTGCGTCCAGGAAGTCCGCGGACACCAGGTGGGCGTTGCGCTGGGGCTCGCGCGTGTCGATGCTGGCCGCCTTGATGACCGCCCGCACCGAGCTCTTGGTGAGGTCGTCGGGGTCGATGTCCACGTCCACCGAGAACTCCTTGAAGTTACCCTTGACGGTGCTGATCATCATGTGGCGCACCGAGAACTCCACTGCCGAATGGGCCATGTCCAGTTTCCAAGCCATCTCCTGCCTCCTGTTCGCTCATCTGGGACTCCCGCGGAGTCATAATTGTTTATACAACTAAATCCTACCACGCAGGTACTTGTCCATGCAATCAACGGTTCCGACCGATACCGGCCTCAGCCCGAGCGTCCTGGCCGCCTGGCAGGCCTTCCTGCGCGCCCACACCCTGGTCACCAGGGCGCTGGAGCGCGAGCTGATGGCGACCCAGCGCCTCCCCCTGGCGGAGTACGACGTGCTGGTGCAGCTGAGTGAAGCTCCGGAGGGTCGCCTGCGGATGGCTCAGCTCGCCGACCGGGTGCTGCTCAGCCGCAGCGGCCTCACCCGCCTCGTGGAACGGTTGGAGGCAGCAGGATTGGTCCGGCGCGAGGTCTGCCCCAGCGACGCCCGCGGCGCCTTCGCGGTGCTGACCGCAGACGGCTGGGCGAGGCTGCGCTCTGCGGCCCGTGACCACCTGCGCTCGGTGCAGGCCCACTTCGGAGATGTCCTAGACTCGGAGGTCATGAACCAGTTGCAGGTGGCGCTGGAGCAGGTGGCCTCCGCCAACCTTCTGGAGTCAGGCGGCGGCTGCCCGGGTCTGCCGGGCCCGACACGGGTTGTGGAGGATGGGAGTGACTGAGCAGGCGGAGCCGAGATGCCCCTTCCCCGGGGCTTCCCCGGATCAGGAGCGGGCTGGAGGATCAGGTGGGGGCTGCCCGGTGCCCCATGACGGCGACTCCGCCGGTTGGGATCGGGAAGCCCACATCGAGGCCATGCGCCGTGCCCAGCAGGGGGCTTCGCGGAGCCACCTGACGCCCGAGCGGGAGCAGGAGATGGCGCTACGAGCGGCCGAGCAGCGGGCCGAGCGCAAGGGGATCGACGAGATCCGGAGCGAGTTCATCGACAGCCTCGGCAAGAAGCTCGGCTACGGCCATCCCCTCAGCGATCGGGGCCAGCTGCCCGAGTTCACCTGGACGCCGGAGGCGGAGCAGCGCCTGGCGGAGGTCCCGGAGTTCTGCCGGGAGTTGACGCGCTGGCGGGTGGAGTGGACCGCCTACAAGCGGGATCTCGGCACCACCATCACACCGGAGATCATGGAGCTGAAGTACCAGATGTGGGGCGAGGTCTCCCACAAGATCCAGCAGCGCCACCGCGACGGCCTGCCCTGGACCGAGGCTGCGCTGCGCCGCTTTGAGCGGGTCCCTGACTTCGTCAAGGGGCAGGTGCTAGAGGCGGTGGAGGGCAATGCTCGCCAGCAGGGTGCCGAGGTCATCGACGACGAGGTCGTGGATCGGGTGGTCGAGCGCTGGTCAACCAGCGGGGACTTTCACGAGGGGCTGTACGGCTTCCGCTGACCGCCTGCGATCGCTTGGGATCAGGGCTCCTCGACCAGACGCTTGGCGGCCTCGGCTATGTCGACCTCGCCGCGCGCCACCGCCTGCAGCAGGCTGAGGGGGCTTTCGGCACTGGGGACCGGGGCGGGGTCGATGCCGAGGCGGTTCAGCATCGCGTCCAGGCGCGCTCGGGCGGTCGGATAGCTGACCCCGAGCTGGCGCTCCAGCGCCTTCATGTTGCCGCGCGAGCTCAAAAAGATCTTCAGCAGTTCGCGGTCCTCGCCCCCCAGGGAGCAGAACTCGCAGGCCTCGAAGTCACCCGAGAGCTCGGTGCCGCAGCCCCGGCAGCTGAGCCGGGTGACCCTCAGGATCTCCCCGCAGACCGGGCACACCCGGGGGGGCCGCCGCTCGATCACCCCTCCTCCACCCAGACCGCCCCGGTGGTCGCCTCGATGTCGAGCCTTCCGGTCCCGGCACCGATCACCTTCTCATGCACCTCGCCGCCCATCGTCCATCCCTCCCCCAGGCCGGGGGCGTCCCCCGGCAGGGAGATCTTGCCCAGGGTGCTGCGGGCCACCACTCTGACGCTGGAGCCGCTCTCCAACCTCACCTTGACGGTCCCGGCCTCGCACCGGATCTGGGAGCTTCCCGAGTCCAGGAGGCCACGGACGGAGACCGTGCCCCAGGTCACGTTCAGGTTGATCGGCTGCGAGAAGCCCTCCACCTTGGCACTGCCCGCCTGGATGTCGGCATTAATCGGGCCCCGCACCCCCTCCACGGTGAGCAGGCCGGCGGCCATCTCCACGTCCAGCGCCAGGCCGGGGTTCATGCGGATGAGGACCGGCTGCAGCGGACTCCCGGAGGCACCCTGTCCGAACGGCAGCCGGTCCGGCCAGCGGAAGGAGAACCATCCGCCGTCGTCCCTTGACGGCATCCCCGTGACCACCATGGCGTCACCCTCCCGGGCCGCGCGGTGGGGGCCCTGGACCACGACGTCCGTGATCTGGGGGTCACCGACGATCTTGGTGGGATGCACCAAGCCAGTGACCTTGATCCTGCGAACCGGCGGCTCCTGGACGGTCACCGCGGTCTGCTGCAACTGAGCGACCCGAGCCGCAGCCTCCTCTGGGGAGATCTCGCCAGCCGCCACCCGGGTCAGCAGCTCCTGGATCGCCTCTTCATTGGCCACACGCCAATTTATAGGCTGTACTTCAAAGAATGTCAAGTTTGTACGCAATAAAGGCAAGGATATACGCCACCATCGCTGGAGACCGACCGACTGGCGACGTCGGCCGCCACGGCAGCAGCCAGGGTGGTTAGGATGCGCTCGTGGGCTCCGAACCAGATGACGTGCCACCGAGCGATCCGGGGATCCCGCCCGTGCCCCGCCTCACCCGCACGGAACGCGTGGTCTGGGCGGTCTACGCCCTGGTGGCCCTGGGACTCATCATCGTCCCGGTCGCGACCCGGAGCTTTTCACTCTCCAACGTGGCCGCCTTCGTCCTCCTGGGGGGTGCGGTGGCGATGAGCTATGGCTGGTTCCGCAGCGGCGTGCTCAGGACGGCGGAATGGCTGCCTGAGGACGAGTACGAGGAGTTCCTGGCCCGGTTGCACGCCCCGTTCGAGCCCTCGGACGACTCCGACTGACGTCGACCCAAACGGCCCGGGCGGCCGGAAGCCCAAGGGAGGTCGCATGGCCGTCGGACACCACCGTGATCGCGCCCGCTCCCTCGGCCCGCTCCACCCCCACCAGCCTCTCGAGATGCAACCCCTCCCGATCCAGCAGGCGCAGCAGCTGAGGGGCCTCATGCTCCGCCACCTCTGAGATCCGCGCGATCGGGGCCAGCAGCTCCGGCCCGAGATCTGCCAGGCACACCAGCTGCCGTGGCGGGCATCCGGCTCCGGGGATCTCGTTGCCGTGCGGGCAGGTGATCGGCCTTCCCAGACGTTCGAACAGTCGTGCCACCAGATCGGCGGAGAAGAAATGGGCGATCCGGCCGGCCTCCAGATCCGCCGCCGCCCAGTCCATGCCCATCTGGTCTGCCAGCCAGCGCTCGACCACCCGGTGGCGCCGGACTATTTCGGAGGCGAGGCTCTCCCCCGCCTCGGTCAGGGAGAGGCTGCGGTCCTCCCCGATCGAGAGATAGCCCCGGTCGCGCATCCGCTGGACCACCCCGGTGACGGTGGGCGCCTGGACCCCGAGCCACTCCGCCAACTTTGACGGGCGGGCAACCTCCCCCTCATGAGCCATGTAGTAGACGGCTTCGAGGTACCGGGAGGTCACCGCCGACAGGTCAGGCGGGGAATTCCGACTTGACGGCAAGTATTTAGCCCCCTATGGTTAGGCATTGCTAAAGACGAGGTGCGTCCGGGCTAACGGGTGGCCTGGCGCAAACCCACCGTCAACGTCAGGAGGACCCCCGTTGCTGCCCACCTTCGTCATTTTCCTACGGGAAGGGGTGGAGGCGAGCATGATCGTGGCCATCCTCCTTGCCTACCTCGCCCGCAGTGGCCACCGAGAGCACTTCCGCGATGTCTACCTCGGGGTCGGAGCCGCCCTCGTGCTCGCCTTCGGGGGAGGGGCCGCCGCGTTCCTTTTGATCCACACCTACGAGGGCTCAAGGGTGCAGACGATCTTCGAGACCGGGACCTTCCTGCTCGCGGCCGGGGTGCTGACCTACATGACCTTCTGGATGCACTCTCACGCCCGCTCGCTGTCGGCGGAGCTGCGGGCCAAAGCCGACTCCGCCATGGGTCGCGGGGCCCGGTGGAGTCTGGCCCTGGTCGCCTTCCAGGCGGTGGGCCGGGAGGGGCTGGAGACGGTCGTCTTCACCCTGGCGATCTTCTTCGCCGCCGCCAACGCCCGGGCCAACTTCGCGGCCTCTATCCCCGCGGCCGCGCTCGGAGCCGGGCTGGGGGTGGCCGGTGCGCTCATGATCGCCTTCGCCATCTACCGGCTGGGGCACCGCCTCAACCTGGGCAGATTCTTCCAGGTGGTCGGCACCCTGTTGATGCTGTTCGCCGCCGGCCTGCTCGCGGACGCGGTCGAGAACCTTCAGCAGCTGGGGTGGCTGCCGTTCCTGACCCACCCTTTGTGGAACACCTCGGCGGGGCTCAGCGAGAGCGGTGCGGTGGGCGACATCCTGCACACCTTCTTGGGCTACGCGGCCCAGCCGACCGGCCTGCAGGTGGGCATCTACCTCGCCTATGTCCTGGCCGCAGTCGGGGGCTTCGTCTGGATCTCGTCCCAGCCCCGCCGCACCCGGGTGTCGCCGCCACCCCCGGCCGACGCTGTCCCCTCATAGACTGGTAGCGGACTTGAGGTCGGCCCCGGCCGGTGGGTTCCGGCGGCTGGGATGGAAGGGGAGCTGAAACATGGATGTCGAGCCTGGGCCACCCGCGCAGGGGGCGTCTATCCCGGTCTGGGAGCGCCGCTTCCGCGCCCCGCGGCTGGACCTGCCCCACTGGGCGCGCGAGCGCCCTGAGCGGGTCGTCTACAGCTCCTCGCGGGGGGGCAGCTGGCAGGGTTGGACCTGGGACATGGAGAGAAGTCGGCACCAGCGGCTCACCCATGGCCCGGTGGGCAACCGCAGCATCGGCATCAGCCCCAGCGGCGAGCATGTCATCTGGTTCGATGACGAGACCGGTGATGAGCGTGGCACGTGGCAGATCGAGCGCTTTCCCAAGGGCGGGCGCCGGGACCTTCTCCCTGGGGTCGCGCCGAGCTGGGAGTCGGGACTCGCCTGGGGCGGGAAGCTGGCCGTGGTGGGGCTGGCGACCGAAGACGGATTCGCGGTCCACATAGCCAGCCCCGATGGGGAGCACCGGCAGATCGTCGACCAGCGCGAGGAGGTGATGGCGGTCGGGCTCAGTCGCGACGACCGATACGCGCTCGTCAGCAGCGCCGACCACGGCGATTCGATCCATCCCGACCTCAAGGTCCTGGACGCCGAGGATGGCAGCCTGGTCGGTCAGCTCCGGGCCGCCGGGACCCGCCACCTCGCAGCCGCGGGTTTCCGCCCGACCGCTGGTGAGCTTTGCGTCGCCATCGACGATGACCGGAGCGGCCATACCAGGCCCTGTCTTTGGTGGCCGCGGCGGCGTAGGGTCGACCAGCTGAAGACCGGCCTGCGCGGCGAGGTGGAGGTGGTCGACTGGTTCGAGGACGGAGTTGCACTTCTGCTCCGGCAGGTGCTGGACGGCCGACACCACCTCTGGCGGCTGGATCTGGATCCCGTGCAGCTGACCCGGATCGACGGCCCCCGAGGCACGGTCGAGGCCGGGGTGCGCCCCGACGGCGCGGTATGGGCGCTATGCCAGAGCGCGGCCCGGGCCGCCCGTCTGCTCCAGCTTCCCGCCGGTGACGAGGTGCTGCGCGTTCCTGGCCGCCGGCCCCCAAGAGCCACCCCGCTGCGCAGCTGGCGCTTCCCGACCGAGGGCGGCCGGATCATCCACGGCCTGCTGGCCGTCCCCCCGGGTTCCGCCCCGCACCCGACGGTGATCTGGGTGCATGGAGGCCCCCACTGGCATCTGGACGACTCCTACTCACCGGCGATGGCAGCGCTGGTCGACCGGGGCCTGTTGGTCGCAGCGCCCAACTACCGCGGCAGCACCGGATACGGGAGGGAGCATCTCGACCTCCTCAATGGCAACCCCGGCTTTCCCGAGGTGGCCGACGTAGCGCATGGGGTGGCCGATCTGGTGACCAGAGGTCTGGCCGATCCCGCCCGGGTCGTGTTGATGGGCGCATCCTGGGGCGGCTACATCACCCTGCTCGGCCTGGGCCTGCATCCCGAGCTCTTCGCGGCAGGGATTGCGCGGGTGCCGGTGGCCGACTACGAGCTCGCCTTCTTCGAGGAGTCAGAGCCCCTCCAGGCGATGGATCGAGCGCTGTTCGGAGGTGACCCCAAGCAGGTCCCCGAGCTCTTCAGGGAGCGCTCTCCTCTGACCTACGCCGACCGGGTGCGGGCCCCCCTGCTGATCCAGGCCGGCGAGAACGACAGCCGCTGCCCCTACCACCAGGTGGAGGTGTATGTCGAGCGGCTCCGGGAGCTGGGCAAACCCGTCACCTTCCACCACTACCCCGCCGGGCACAGCGCCATGGTGGTCGACCAGGATGTCGCCCTCACCGCCCAGGCGCTGGACTTCCTGCAGCGCGTGCTGCCCGACTGATCCCGCCCTCGGCGCTACCCGGCATCGAGGAAGCGCGCAGACTGAGCCACCTCCTTGATGTGCCAGACGGCGTCGTGGACATCGACGAACCTGGTCGTGGGGGCGGCCAGACCGAGGCGGAGCCGGTCCGGCGCCCGGAAGTCAGCCACCACCGACCCCTCCTCGATCAGGGCCCTGCAGATGCGCTCCGCCTGGGGATGCCCGAGCGATACCTGGGACCCGCGACGGTCAGGCGCCGGTGGGCTCATCAGTCGGAAACCCAGAGGAGCGAGCCAGGCCTGATAGCGGTCGATGAGGAGCTCGCTGAGCCTGACGCTCTTGGCCCGGATCTCGTTGATTCCGATCTCCGCCAGCAGCCTCACCCCCTCCTCCACCATCGCGATCCCCACCACCTGTGGAGACCCGCTCTGGAACCGGCCGATGCCAGGGACCGGATTGTACCCCTGGCCCATGGCGAATTGGTCCTGCTGCCCGAACCAGCCCCAGATCGGTTGGCGCAGACTGAGCTGCAGCTCCCGGCGTACGTAGAGCAGGGCTGGGGAACCGGGCCCGCCGTTCAGGTACTTGTACGTGCAGCCTGCGGCCAGGTCGGTGCCCGACCGATCCAGCTCCACCGGCACCGCGCCCACCGAGTGGCAGAGGTCCCAGAGCACGAGCGCCCCCGCCTCGTGGGCCAACCGGTTGATCCCTTCCATGTCCGCCAGCGCCCCCGAGCGATAGTCGACGTGGGACAGGCTCACCAGCGCGGTGGTGGGGCCAAGGTGCGACGCCAGCGCCTCCGGGGTGGGGCCGTCGACCTCGGAGAAGTCGACGAGCCGCAGGGTCATCCCCCGCGCTTGGGCGAGCCCCTCCAGCAGGTACCGATCGGTCGGGAAGTTGCCGCGATCGGAGACGATCACGGAGCGCTCGGGGCGGGCGTCCAGCGCCGCGGTGGCGAGCTTGTAGAGATTGACGGTGGTGGCATCGCTGACCACGGTCTGGCCCGCGGCCGCCCCCAGCAGCGCCTCCCCGACCAGGTCCCCAACCCGGGTCGGCAGGTCGATCCAGGCGTCCCATGCCCGCACCAGCTTGCCGGCCCACTCCTCGTGGAGCAGGCGCTCAACGCGTTCAACCGTACTTCGGGGGGGCATGCCCAGCGAGTTGCCATCGAGGTAGATGGGCCGATCCCCAGTTCTGAGGAAGCGATCACGGGCCCAGGCGATGGGGTCCTCCTGATCCAGCCGCACCGCCTCCGCGCGCGAACCCGCCTCAGCCACCGCGCAGGTGCCCGCGGGCTCTCGACTCGGTCACCGGTCCACGCGCTCCAGGGTGGCGGCGACGTGAGCGACCGGGACGCCGCCTCCGACTGCGATGTCGACCCGGTCGTGGAGGTGGCCCTGACGCCAGATGAGGCTGCGTCTGGTCTTGGAGAGCGGTCGCGCCCGCGGAGCCACCCCCAGATGGACCAGCTCCAGCTCAAGCGCATGGTCCCGCAACCGGCCGCGGTGCACCTCGGTGTATCCCGCCGGGATCGCCACCACCAGCTCGGCCTCACCGTCTTCGAACAGGCGCAGGAACCCGAGCTCGGAGTGACTGAGGGCACCGGAAGGCACCTCGACGGTGCGCTGGATGAGGCGGATCAGAGCCCGCTCCGGGATCTGCTCAAGGGTGAGGTCCTCGCGGTACTCGAACCGGCTGCCGGGATCCCACAGCCCGACTCCTCGCCCCGACCAGTGGCCGACCAGGAAGGAAAACGGGCGCACGATCTCCTCGATTGAGGCAGCGGTCATGGAGATGACCTTAGGGACAGCATCCGGCAGCGTCAAGCGGGCTATCACCGCTGGCGACGGATCTGCCAGTTCCCGCGGCGCCCCGGGGAGCGGCCAGGATCGAGATTGCGGGCCAGAGCCAGCACTGGCCCGAGCTACCCTGGGGAGGATGGAGATCAAGCTGCCCTCACGATCCGACCTGCTCTGGCTGCTGGCCTCGGGTCTGCCCCCGGCGGGGCCGTTCCCAATCTCCTCCACCGAGCCCGACCGTGGTCTGTTCGGACCGGGCACCGTGACCTGGCGGGTGATGCGGGAGCCGATGTTGCTGCTGGGAGCCTCGCGGGCCCTGCTCATGCAGGTGGCCCATCCGCTGGTGGCGCAGGGGGCACTGGACCACAGCGACTTCACCGCCGACCCGGTGGGGCGTTTCCAGCGCACCGTCGCCTGGGTTACCAGCGTGGTGTTCGGCACCGAGGAGGAGGCGCTGGCGGCTACCAGGACGGTCAACCGCATGCACCGAAAGGTGGAGGGAACCCTGCCGGCGGACCATGCGACCGCCAGCTGGTCCGCCGGGGCCGCCTACCGAGCCCGCGACCCCGACCTCCTGCTGTGGGTGCATGCCACCCTGGTCGACTCGATGCTGGACACCCACGACAAGCTCATCGGGGGGCTCAGCCAGCGCCAGCGCGACCGCTTCGTGCGAGAGTGGGACGCCGTGCTCAAGATCATGGGGATGGCGTCGGGCACCGGCTGGTCCGGGGTGGCCGAGATGCGGGGATGGATAGATTCCCAGATCGCCTCCGGCGTTGCCCTGCCGGGGGCCGGCTCACGGTCGGTGGCGGAGGTGATCCTGGTTCCGCGGCTGGGAATGCGTGGCCCCAAGGGGCTGGCGGAGCTCACCGGCTTCATCACCGCGGGCCTGCTTCCAGAGGTGATCAGGCGGCACTACCGGATTCGTTGGAGCCCCGCCCACGAAGCCGCCCACCAGGCGCTGAGGATCTGGTTGCGATCGACCAAGACGGTGTTTCCGCGGCCGATGCGCGTCTCGCCGGTCTACGAGTTCGCGGTCGCCCGGACCGCTGGTGAGCTGGACAGGCACCCGACGCTCCTGATGAATTTGGTGAGGCAACCCCGCCTGGCCTGAGGTCTCAGGTCAGATCCCAGCTCACTATGGCGGGCACGCCGTGCTCCTCGCCGAGCACGGAGATGGACGCCACGGCCAGGACCAGGTGGCGGCAGCACGTGACCGGCACACCCAGGTAGGCGGCGGTGATGGCGCGGAGGATATGCCCGTGTCCGAAGAGGACCGAGTCACCATCGCTGGGGAGGTCAAGGCCGGCCAGCAGCCGAGCGGCCCGATCCAGCGCTTGCTGAGGAGTCTCGCCACCGGGGCAGCCGTCGCGCCACAGCTCCCAGCCCGGCTGCAGCGTCTCGATCTCCGCTGTGGTCAGGCCCTCATACTCTCCGTAGTCGTACTCGCGGAGTTGGGGTGCGATCTCGATCTGGCCCTCGAAGCCGGCCAGCTCTGCGGTCCGGCGGGCCCGCTGCAGCGGGCTCGAAACCACCCGGGCGAACTCCAGCCCCGTCAGACGACCGGCCAGGGCCCGTGCCTGCTTCTCCCCCTCGGCGGTCAGAGCCACATCAGTGGTGCCGGTATGACGCCGGCTCTCGGTCCAAGCGGTGGCGCCGTGGCGGATGAGGTAGATGGACACTCCCACTGAGTCTAGGGAGCGCCAGCCGGCCTCGAGGGTCGCCGGTATACTGGGGCACCTCGGGAAGTAGCTCAGTCAGGTTAGAGTGCACGGTTCGGGACCGTGAGGTCGGCGGTTCGAATCCGCCCTTCCCGACCAGGGCCAACCAGAGCCCCGG
>JAKAVU010000073.1 GCA_021817185.1 bacterium | reverse complement strand
GCCAACAGCGGAGATCGCGGTGATGGGCCCCGAGGCCGCGGTGAACGCGGTCTACGCGAACCGGATCGCGGCCCTGCCGGAGGCCGAGCGGGCCGATTTCGTCCGCCGGATGCGGGAGGAGTACGCTGAGGGCATCGACGTGTTCCGGCTGGCGTCCGACCTGGTGATCGACGCCATCGTCGATCCCGACTCAATTCGTGATGAGCTGCTCGCCCGGCTGGCGGCGGCGGGCTCGCGGCGCCGCCCTGAGCCGGCCCGCAAGCACGGTGTCTTTCCGGTTTGAAGAGGTATTCGCATTGACATCGAGATCTGCTCCCCTGCTTCTCATCCCCGGTCCCACCCCGGTGCCGCAGCCGGTCCTGGAAGCGCTGGCGCGGCCGACTGAGAGCCACAGCAGCGCAGTGACCGGTGCCGCTCTGCGGCGGCTCCAGGAAGGGGTGGCGCAGGCGGTTGGGGCTCAGCCGACCGGAAAGGACGGGGCGTTGGTGCTGGTCCTGGCCGGCAGCGGGACCCTGGCGCTCGAGTGTGGGGTTGTCAACCTGGTGCCCCCGGGGGAGAAGCTTCTGGTCGTCAGCCACGGGCTGTTCGGCGATCGCTATGCCGCCGTGGGCCGGGCCATTGGGGCCGAGGTCGAGGTGGTGGAGTGCCCGTGGGGGGAGCAGGTGCCTGCCGAGCGGGTGGAGGCCGCCCTCAAGTCCTCCGGGGCCAAGGTCATGGCGGCCACCCACGTGGACACTGCGACGGGGGTGGTCTCGCCCTATCGTGATTACGCGCGCATCGCAGGTGAGCTCGGGGTCACCATGGTGCTGGATGCGGTGGCCACGGTGGGTGGCATGCCCGTGGACATGGCCGAGAATGGGATCGACGTGGTTCTGACCGCCTCCCAGAAGGCGTTGGGGATGCCCCCGGGCCTCGCAATCCTGGTCGTGTCACCCCGGGCCCTTGAGGTGCGCCGTCGGCTCGGCGGTTGCCGCAGCTACTTCCTGGACTGGCTCAACTGGGAAGCGACCATGGGCGATCCCGAGGGACGCTACTTCGCCACTTTGCCCACCAACATGATCGTGGCCGGCAAGGCGGCGGCTGACCTGGCCATCGCCGAGGGCTGGGAGAACCGTTTTCGCCGGCATCGCCGGATGGCCCGGTCGGCCCGACGTGGGCTGCGCGCCATCGGGCTGCATCCCCTGGCGGAGGAGGCGGTTCTGGGGGCCACCGTCACGGCGACCGGCGTCCCGGAGGGGATCAGCCCGACCGACCTGCGGGTGGAGGTGGCCAAGGATGGGGTCGCGATCGCCGGCGCGATCGGGAAGTGGGCGCCCCTGGGAGTCCGGTTTGGCCACATGGGGGCCGCCGACCTGCCGGACCTGCTGCAGGGGATGGCCGCCGTCGAGGCGGCCCTGGCCCGGCTGGGCGCGCCGGTGGAACGGGGGGCTGGGGTCGCCGAGCTGGTGACCGGCTGGGGGGAGGAGCTGCCCGCCTAGATCCGCACGAAGACCAGCCCATCCCGGACTCGGACGGGGTGCACCGGCTGGGCGGGTGAGCCCGGCGGGTAGTCGGCGCGACCGGTGCTCCACTCGTAGCGGAAGCGGTGCCAGGGGCAGACGACCTGGCCTCCGCGGAGCCATCCGGCTGAGAGCGGCGCGCCGGCGTGGACGCACTGGTCATCGAGAGCGGCTATCAGCGGACCCTGCCGAACCAAGCAAAGGCGCGACTGCCCGACAGTGGCCTGGCTCAAGCCCTCCGGGATCCGCTGCAGGGGCCCCAGGCAGTGCCACGCTGATGGCTGGGTCGGGTCGGCGCTGGTCATGCCCCGACGTTACCGAAGTGCGTTGAGCTCGTATCCGGGCGGCGTCGGCAGCCAGCGGTGGCTGCCCTAGACTGACCAACGAGCCATGCAGGAGACCACCGCCCCAGCATCCCCTCGTCCGGCGTGGCGGTGGGACCCTCCCACCATCTTCTTCGTGGCGGTGCTGATCCTGGGGTTGGCCGCGTTCACCACGCCGGAGTTCGACCCTGACTTCTGGTGGACGGCGCGGATCGGGCTCGAGATCCTGGCGCGGGGTTCGGTGCCCCTCCACAACTACTTCACCTTCACCGCCACGACCCATCCCTTCATCAGCCAGGAGTGGGGATCCGAGGTGATCGACGCCTGGCTCTACACGCATCTGGGAATGACCGCGGTGATCATGACCTTCGCCATCGCCACCTGGGTCGGCTTCTTCCTGGGGGTGATCCGGGTGGATCGAGTAGGACAGTCCCGGTGGGTTCTCGCCGTGGGAGCGGCCCTGGTGCTGATCAGCGGCCTGCAGATCTGGGGCCCCAGCCCGCAGATGTTCTCCTTCGGGCTCCTGGGCATCCTGTTGACCCTGCTGGACGGCTATCGCCGGCTGCCTCGCCGCTGGCTGCTCGCGCTGCTGGTCCCGCTGTTCGTGGTCTGGGGCAATCTCCACGGGGGCTTCCTGATCGGGCTCGGGGTGGTGGCGGCCTTCGGGGTGGGGGAGTGGGTGGAGACCTACCTACGCCGCCCGGGGGCGATCGGATACCCGGCGCTGCGGCAGCTGCTGCTGGCGTGGGTGGTGGCGGTTCTGGCCCCCATGTTCAATCCCAACGGGACCGGGGTCTACGTCTATCCCGCCAAGCTGCTGCTGAGCCACGTCGCCCAGGCGAGCCTCAACGAATGGCAGCCGCCCGACTTCCATTCTCCCGCCGAGATCCCCACCCTGTTCCTGCTCGTGACCGCGGTGCTGGCCGCGCCGTGGGCCCGCCGGGTCCGGGCTTCGGACCTCTTGCTAGCGGGTGCAGGGGTGGTGCTGATGCTGTACGCGGTCCGCGACATTCCGATCTTTGCCGTGCTGGTGCTGCCGCTGTGGTCGGACGGAGTCCATGGCTTCTTCAATGAGCTGGCAACGGCGCGCCGGCTGAGGCCGGTGCGCCGGCGCCCGGCCCCGGCCTGGTTCGTGGCCGCGGTCCTCATCATCGTGTCCCTGGCGGCGGGCGCCCGCATGGTCGACCAGCTGCACAGCCCCAAGAACGAGCTCATGGGGTCGGCGTACCCGGTCGCGGTGGGGCGGGTCATCTGCGACGGCCCGCCCGCCCGGGTCTTCGCGCCTTACGGCAGCTCCGGGTGGCTGCTCTACCGGATCGACCACCGGGTGGCGGCCGGGCGTCACTGTGCTCCGGACCGGGTTTTCATCTTCGGCGAGGTCGTGCTCATGGGCCGCCAGATCCTATCTCAATATCTGACCGCCGTCTCCGGAGGGGCCGGGAGCCTGGCGGTCCTGAGGCAGCATCGGGTGAACCTGGTCTGGCAGCCGCGGGGAGCACCGCTCAGCACACTCCTGCTGAGGACCAGGGGCTGGCGCTGCGTCTTCGCCACCTCCAGCAACATGCTGCTCGCAACCACGGCCAGCGCCCCCGCCTGGCACTCGTCACGGGCAGGGTGCCCCGGCTGACGGCCGCCCGCTCCGTGAAGGGCAGGCGACCGTCGCGCCGGGCCTACGGGTAGATGCCCCGGATCGCGGTGGCGTCGGCCACCCGCTTCACCGCCAGGCAATACGCCCCCATGCGCAGGGTGGTGTTGTGCTCCTGGGCCAGCTCGTCAACCTGCTGGTAGGCGCGCTCCATGATCTTGGTGAGCCTGGCGTTGATCTCCTGCTCCTCCCAGAAGAAGGACTGGAGGTCCTGCACCCACTCGAAGTAGGAAACCGTGACGCCGCCGGCGTTGGCGAGAATGTCGGGCACCACCACCACGCCCCGCTGATGAAAGACGTCGTCCGCCTCCGGGGTGGTCGGGCCGTTGGCGGCTTCCACCACCAGCCGAGCCTGGATCCTTCCGGCGTTGTCCAAGCTGAACTGGTTCTCCAGAGCCGCCGGCACCAGGATCGTGACCGGCAGCTCCAGCAGGGCGGCGTTGGTGATCTCCTGCTTGGCCCCCGGGAACCCCCCCACGCGCCCCTGCTTGGCCTGGTGCTGCAGCAGGGCGGCCACATCCAGGCCATCGGGGTTGTAGATCCCGCCGAAGACGTCGGAGACCGCCACCACCTTGAAACCCTCGGCGTCGAGCAGTTGCGCGCTGACGCTGCCGACGTTGCCGAACCCCTGAATGGCGACGGTGCACTCCTTCGGGTCCAAGCCCAGCCGGCGACAGGCCTCCAGAGTCACCACCATGACCCCGCGCCCGGTGGCCGCGGGCCGGCCCTCGGAGCCGCCGATGGACAGTGGCTTGCCCGTCACCGTGGCGGGCACGGAGTACCCCTTCTCCATCGAGATCGTGTCCATGATCCAGGCCATGGTCTGCTGGTTGGTGTTGACGTCGGGAGCGGGGATGTCGCTCTCCGGCCCGATGAGCAGCGAGATCTCGCTGGCGAATCTGCGGGTCAGATTCTCCAGCTCCTGCTGACTCAGTTCGCCGGGGTCGCAGATCACCCCGCCCTTGGCGCCTCCGTAGGGCAGGTTGGTCACCGCGCACTTCCAGGTCATCCACATGGAGAGCGCCTTCACCTCATCCAGGCTCACCTGCGGGTGATAGCGGATCCCCCCCTTGGCGGGTCCGCGGGTGAGGTTGTGCTGCACCCGGTATCCGGTGAAGACGCGGATGCTGCCGTCATCCATCCGGACCGGAAAGTTGACGGTGAACTCGCGGCGCACCTCCCGAAGGACGGCGCGCATTCCCGCGTCGAGCTCGAGGATGGAGGCCGCCTGGTCGAACTGCCTCTGGGCGGTGATATAGGGATTGGCTGGCGCCGCCGTGGCTGCCGGGGTTGTCATGACGCTGTTGGCCATCGACCTGCGCCCTCCAGATTGGCGAATGGTGGATCCGTCCGGTGGGCGGATTGCCTCAAGCGTAGACCGCTCGGGCAGCCACGTGTCAAGTTCGCCCATTCGCCGTGGCTGGTGCGGGCTCCTCTTGTGGGGGCGGGGATCGGCTCAACCCTGGCACCATCTCCTGGTGGCGCGATTGAAGCCGGCCGGGCGGCTGGCCAAAGAGCCTTCGGGGTGGGCGGGGGCGCACCCGCCGCGATCCCGAAACGGCTGCGAGTCGCGGCCTCCCGCTCTGCTGGAGGCTCTGGTCCAGGGACCGACGTGGATTTTGGCGCGCGCCGAGCCCGGCCTCGGTAGGCTGACCGAGGCGATCGCGTTCGCCCAGGTGCTGGCGCGCTCAGGTGCCGGCCGGCCGGCACTGGTCTACACGAGCCCCGCCGCGCTGCCCCTGGCGGAGCGCTGGCTGCACCAGCGGGTTCGCCCCCTGACCCTGGGTGCAGGGCGGGACCCGCAGCAGACCTTGATCGACTCCACCTCCGTGCAGCAGCTGTTGCTCGCGGTCAGGAGGGGTCGGCCCAGCGCTCTGGTCGTGGATGGGTATCCCCTGCTGCTGCCGCTGCTGCGGTCGGTGGCATCGGCCAAAGTTGTCGCCATGGCCAACCTCCATGACCTGCGCAGTCCGGCGCACAGCCCGGGGGCGCGCCTGCTGCAGGAGACCCTCCACGCCAACTCGGATCTCATCGTGGTCAGCGAGCTCCGGCGGAGCTGGCGGCGGGGTCGCCTGGGCAAAGTGCCCATGCTGCGCATCCCCAGCCTGATCCGGGAGGATGTCGCCGGCCGACGGCCGGGGCCCGGCGGTGCCGGGCGGGGGGTGGTCGCGGTGCTGGGCGGCGGGAGCCGCGGGGATCAGCGGCTGGAAGCCTCCAACGCAGCCATCCTGCAAGCTCTCGAAGTGGCGGTGGAGCGCGGTGACCTGCCCTCGTGCCTGGTTTTCACCGGCGGCGACGACCAACTCATGGGACGCTTCCCCAGGCTCGGGTTCGCGGGGGATCCTGCGGAATGCCTGCCGACACTGGCCGGCGCGGAGCTGGTGATCACCAGGGCGGGCCGGAGCACCCTGGCTGAGGTGCTGGCGGCAGGGCGGCGGGCGGTCGCGGTGATCCCTGAATCGGACACCCTCCGTGGCGCCGAGCAGGCTGCCAACGCCGCCAACGCAGCCAGGGTGTCGCCGGCGGTTGTCCCGCTCCCTCTGGCCGAGCTCGACCGACTCCCGGGGGCATGCGCTGCAGCACTGGCTGCCACCCCTGCCCGGTGGCACCCCGGCAACCGGGTCCTGCTCAGGGCTCTCAGCACGATCTGAGGCAATGACGAGCCGCCGGCGACGGATTCGGCGCCCCGTCGCTCGGGGGCGGCGCGGCTTCCGTGATAATCCCCTCATGACGCCGGTGCTGCCGTTGGAGGTGGAGGAGGAGACGGCTCGCCACTGGTCGAAGGACGGCGCCATCTGGCTGGACGTGAGGGAGCGCTCAGAGTTCGAGGAGAAGCACATCCCCGGAGCTTTGTGGATTCCCATCGGCGAACTGGCCAGCCGCTGGCGCGAACTCCCGGTTGCGGGCCCCGTTGTGGTCTACTGCTCCGCCGGATCGCGGAGCTTTCGCGCGGCCAAGTTCCTGCGCGAGCACGGCCTGCCTGCGGCGGCGCTGGTTGGCGGGATCAATGAGTGGGTCGCCAAGGGCGGTTCGGTTGATGCTGCGGCTCTGGTTCCCCAACCGGCGAACTGAACTCGGTCACTTCGCTCCTCCAGCGTGAGAGCATGGGAGGCGAAGACAGTCAAGTAAGAGTCGAGGAGCACTGGATGACCCAATCGGTTGAGGTGCTGCCCAAAGCCGGCAGCGAGCTGGACAATCTCTGCATCAACACCATCCGCTGCCTGGCGATCGATGGGGTGCAGAAGGCCAACTCCGGGCACCCGGGGCTGCCCATGGGCGCGGCCCCGATGGCATACGTCCTCTGGACCAAGTTCCTCCGCCATGACCCTCACGATCCGGCCTGGCCCGATCGCGACCGATTCGTGCTCTCCGCGGGCCATGGCTCGATGCTGCTGTACGCGCTCCTTCACCTGACCGGTTATGCGGTATCGATCGAAGATCTGCAGCACTTTCGCACCTGGGGGTCGATCACCCCCGGTCACCCGGAGCGCGGGCTGACCCCGGGGGTCGAGGTCACCACCGGGCCCTTGGGGCAGGGATTCGGCAACGCCGTCGGGATGGCGATTGCGGAGCGGGCGCTGGCCCATCACTACAACCGCCCCGGCCACGAGATCGTCGATCACCGCACGTTTGTGTTGTGTGGCGACGGGGACCTGATGGAGGGGATCTCATCCGAGGCGGCGTCTTTGGCCGGTCATCTGGGCCTGGGCAAGTTGATCTGCCTGTATGACGACAACCACGTCTCCCTGGACGGCCCCACCTCAATGTCCTTCACCGAGGATGTCCTGAAGCGGTTCGAAGCCTATGGGTGGCAGGTTCAGCGGGTCGAGGATGGGAGCCTCGATCTGCTGGGTATCGAGGCGGCGATCGCCGCGGCCGTGGCCGACGAGACCCGCCCCTCGATGATCGCCGTGCGTACCCATATCGGGTACGGCTCCCCCCACAAGCAGGACACCAACGCCGCGCACGGCTCGCCGCTCGGCGTCGAGGAGGTGGCGGCCACCAAGCGCGCCTACGGCTGGGATCCGGATCGGTTCTTCTACGTCCCGCCGGAGGCCGCCGACCACTTCCGGAAGGCGGTTGACCAGGGCGCCAGCCGCAGCTCGGCCTGGCGTCGGCAGCTCTCCGCCTGGGCCGCGGCCAACCCGGAGCTGGCCGAGGAGTGGCACCTGGCCCAGTCGGGGGAGCTGCCCACGGGCTGGCGGGACGCCCTGCCCCGCTGGCGAGCCGGGGACAAGCCGCTCGCGACCCGCGCCGCCGGGGGCCGGGTCCTGAACGCTCTGGCGGAGCGGATCCCCTGGATCCTGGGCGGCGACGCCGACCTCTCGGAATCCACCAAGACCGGGATCGAGGGCGGTGGGGACTTCGATGGTCAGACCGGGGAGGGCCGCAATCTTCACTTCGGGGTGCGAGAGCATGCCATGGGCGCGGCCTGCAACGGCATGGCCGCGCACGGGGGTCTGCGCCCCTACAGCGCCACCTTCTTCACCTTCTCCGACTACCAGCGCCCGTCGGTCCGGCTGTCGGCGCTTTCCCACCTCCCGGTGGTTTGGGTCTACACCCACGACAGTGTCGGCCTGGGCGAGGATGGGCCCACCCATCAGCCGGTGGAGCAGCTGGCCTCACTCCGGGTGATGCCGAACCTGGTGGTGCTGCGACCCGGTGATGCCAACGAGTCCAGCTGGGCCTGGGCGGTGGCCCTGGAGCGCAACCAGGCGCCGACCGCGCTGGTCCTGTCGCGCCAGAACCTGCCCGTCCTCGAGGGGACCGACCTGCTGGCCGAACAGGGGGTCTTCCACGGCGGCTACGTGCTTCAGGAGGCCGAGGGTGGCGAGCCCCAGGTGATCCTGATCGGGACCGGCTCCGAGCTCAGCCTCTGCGCCGAGGCGCGCGGAACCCTGCAACGAGAGGGGATCCCCACCCGCTTGGTCAGCATGCCATCACTGGAGCTGTTCCGGCAGCAGCCGTCAGCCTACCGGGAAGAGGTGATGCCGCCTACCGTCACGGCCAGGGTGGCGGTCGAGGCCGGGGTGACCGAGCCGTGGCGGGCGCTGGTGGGGGAGCGCGGTGCGGTGGTGGGGGTCGACCGCTTCGGCGCTTCGGCCCCCTATCAGGACATCTACCAACATCTCGGGCTCACCGTGGACGCGATTGTGGCCGCGGCCCGGGGGACGCTTCCCGGATGATCCGCTGCCGGGCCGAGCGGCGAGCGGTCAGGCCGGTGCGCCATGCACCTCGCGGGAGCTGGTACTCGCCGCAGGGCTCCGGGGGCAGGGTTTGGTGATGGGATCTGCGTTCCACGACCCAAAGGTCAGGGCTCTGGCCGGACCAGGGGAGCTGGCCGAGTTCGCCGCACGCACCATGGCGGCGGAGATCCAGCAGGCGGTGGCTGGGCGTGGGGAGGCGGTGGTGGCGCTGCCCGGCGGGACGACCCCTCGCGCAGCCTACGAGATTCTGGCTGGCCTGCCTGGGGTGGACTGGGCGCGGGTGGTGCTGGTACCCGGAGACGAGCGGATGGTCCCGGTCTCCGACCCCGACTCCAACGAGGGCATGATCCGGGGCGCCCTGATTTCCCGCATCTCGGGGCCGACTCCGATGCTGCTGGGATGGGAGGTGGAGGAGGGGATGGGGCCGGAGACCGTGGTGGCGCAATTCGAGGCCCGGCTGCTGGGGGTCGTTCCCGTGGTGGATGGCCGGCTTCAGATCGACTGGGTGGGGCTGGGCATGGGCCCCGATGGCCACACCGCCTCGCTCTTCCCGGGCCGTGAATACCCCGACGATGCGGTGGCCTTGGCGACCACCCACCCCTCCGGGCAGCGCCGCCTCAGCTTGGGGCCGGGCGTGCTGCGCTCCGGGGCTCGGGTGCGGTTTCTGCTGGAAGGGGAAGCCAAGGCGGCCACCCTGGCCCGGGTCCTGGAGGGTGGGTACGACCCCGTCGCGTTGCCGGCCCAGCTGGTGGCCCGCCGGGCGCCGCACTGTGAGGTCTGGTGTGACCGGGCGGCCGCCAGCCAGCTGATCAGAGCCAATGCCGGCTGAGCTCGCGCCCTCCATCCTGGCTGCGGACTTCACCAAGCTGGGAGAGGAGGTCGCTGCCTGCGAGCGTGCTGGGGCGGATCGGATCCACATCGACGTGATGGACAACCATTTTGTCCCCAACCTCAGCATGGGGCCGGAGATCGCCGCCGCGTGCCGGCGCAGCTGCGGGCTGCCGCTGGAGGCGCATCTGATGATCGACGAGCCCGACTCGATCATCCCGGCGTTCGTCGCCGCGGGGGTCGGCCTGATCACGGTCCACTTCGAGGCCTGTCGCCAGCTCCACCGTACGGTGAGCGCGATCCGTCTCCAGGGAGCGCGCCCCGGGGTCGGCATCAATCCCGCAACCCCGGCCTCCTTTCTCCAGCCGATCCTGGGTGAGATCGACCTCGCGTTGGTGATGTCCGTGGACCCCGGATTCGGAGGTCAGGCGTTCCAAGCGGGGGCGATCGCTAAGCTTGGGGAGTTGCGTAGCATGATCAACGGTCGTGGCTTGGCGTGTGAACTCGAAGTTGACGGTGGAGTCGACGCCAGCAACGCCGCCGCCTGCCGGGACGCCGGCGCCTCAGTGCTGGTGGCCGGCACCTCGGTGTTTCGCGCCCCCGGCGGGGTGGCGGCGGGAGTCGGCTGTCTGCTCGCACAGCTGGGTCGTAGCACCGCTTCGGGCGGCGCGCCACCTGCCATTTCCTGATTCGAGTCCCTGGAGGTTCAATGTCGCATGTCCCGTAGTCCCCTCACGGTCCCCGAGCACCCCGAGCTCCCGCCCGAAGTGCGTCAAGTGTATGTGGAGGTGGACCGCAAGCTTGGTGTCTTCATCCTGCCCCAGCTGGAGCAGGCCGGCGCCGGCGATGCGGTCGAGCGGGTGCTGCAGCGGGGAGCCGAGCTCGCCAGCCTGGCCGCGACCGGTGACCACGCCGAACTCGCTGGAAGCTATCGCGCCCTGCTGGCCGAGGCCCAGCGCGAGTTGCGCGAGGCCCGCACCCACGAGGTTCAGCGCGAGGGAGCAGCCCGACAGGAGCGGCAGCGCACCGCGCGAATCGACCAGGCTCTGGCGGTTGCGCGAACCCGCCTTCCCGCGGCGCGGCTGGCGCGGCTGGAGCAACAGCTCGCGGCCCTGGATGGGGACGGCGGCCCGGAGGAGCGGGTGACCATGGTCGAG
>JAKAVU010000072.1 GCA_021817185.1 bacterium | reverse complement strand
GTGGCCCTGACCCGGGCCGTGCGCAGCCTCCATCCCGGTCACCAGCTGGTCTCCAACGCCGCCATCACCGAGCCGGTCTCCATCGCCGGTGTCCCCTTTACCGAGGCGGTCGCCGGCGGCGCGACCACCGGTCGGGGCAAGGAGGCGGTCGCGCTGCTCAGCGGGATCCAGGGGTTCGACGTGCAGGGCGGTGTCACCCCGCCGGTCTCGATCACCTCCGGTCGCCAGCTCGACGCGGCCGATCAGGCGGGAAACGGCGTGCTCGTCGAGAACGTCCTGCACGGTGCCCCCTACCACCTGCGTCTGGGAGACCAGATCGGGCTGCTCGACCCGCTCTCGAGGAGCGCTCGGGTGGTGGAGGTCAGGGTGGTCGGGTTCTACAGCGTCGTCCATCGCGGCGCCAAAAGCGGGATCTCCATCACCACCACGGTGGCGCCCATCCTGGCCACCACCGGCACCACCGCCCGGATCGGTGGCAGCGGGGTCATGGAGGTGGTGGAGATGAAGTTCCCGCCCGATCGCGCGGACGCGGCGGCGACCAACCTGCGCCAGAGGGTCACCGGTGCGCAGGTGATAAGCCTCGCCGACTTCACCCTGATCATCGACCAGTTCCTCAACAACGCCATCCTCTTCCTCACCGCGATCGCCTCCCTGGCGCTGCTGGCCGGGATCGTGATCATCGCCAACTCCGTGGCCCTGGCGCTGCTGGAGCGCCGCCGCGAGATCGGCATCCAGAAGGCGGTGGGACAGGGCAGCCGGGAGGTCTTCGCGCAGGTATTGATCGAGACCGGCGCGGTCGCCTGGCTGGGAGCGACCGGCGGCATGCTCGCGATCGCGCTGGCGCTGCTGCCGCTGGGGCGGCTGGTGATCAAGATCTCACTGGGGATCCCGACCCCGCTGGCGCTCGCCATCGTGGTCGGTGCGATCGTGGTGGCAGTGCTCACCGCCGCCCTGGTGGCCTGGGGGCCGGTCAGGGTGCGCCCCCTGGAGGTGCTGCGCTACGAGTGAGCGGCCGCTCCGGGCTCGGGTCGGGGTCGCTCAGGGAGCGGCGGTCGCCGCATCACCCAGAAGTGGGGGGCGCGGGCGGGGCTGAGCTCGGCCACGACCCGGAAACCGCGGCCCTCGTAGAAGCGCACATCGGATCTGGTAACCGTGTCCAGGTAGGCCTGGACCCCGGTCCGGTCGCAGCGCTCCAACACCGGCGCCAGGACCGCGGAGCCAAGCCCCTGCCCCTGGCGCGCCGGCTCGGTGCCCAGCACCGCCAGGTACCAGGCCGGGCCGCGGGGGTGCAGCTGGTGGACACGGGCGGTGGTCCAGGCGGCCGAGGGGAGCCTCCGCCCCATCAGGGCCACCGCGCGAAGGTTCCAACGCAAGAGGTCGCCGGCTCTGCCATGCGTGCCGCCGGCGGCCGCGGCGCCCATCGACAGCCAGAGGGCGGCCGAACTGAGGTCCTCAGTCCCCCAGCCCTCCCCCGTCGCGAGCAGGATCCGCGCCGTGAGCCGGTACCAGCGGCTCAGCTTGGCGGCGCGCGACGCGGCCTGCGGAAACAGCCACGCCGAGGTGGGGTCGGCGGCGAAGGCCCGTGCCAGCATCTCCCCGATACGGTCGGCGTCGGACTGATCGAGCCGCCGGACCCCGACCCGGGAGCTGGGTGCGGATGGCTCGTTCATCCGGAGGCCCAGGGTCCCGCCCCCTGAGCCCGGAGCCCGCTGAGTGTGAGATCAGTCGTCGGCGTTGGCGCCCTGTCCGCGCGCCACCCGTTCGGCCACCGCGTTCATCACGACCGGCGCCGCCATCCGACCGGCCCTGAGCGCCAGCGCCTGCAGGGGCCCGCGCGAGCGCTTGGCCCGGGAGGTGGCGCCGGGAACCATGGTTCGGCCCGCGGCCTCCTCGAGCAGCTCCTGCAGGCGGCGACGCCACTCATCGGGCATCTCCTCGATCCAGTCGGTGGTGGTCGGCTCCTCGCGGCGGCGGCGGCGCTGCCGGACCACGTAGACGGTCCCCACCACCGCCACCACCAGCACCCCGGCCGCGAGGCGGGCGCCGTCCCGACGAAGCCGCCACTTGGGGTCCAGCTCCCTGCGGAGCCGGGCCTCGATGCGGTCGAGGGTCGCCCCGGCCCGCGCCCGGGTGACCGCTATCTGTGCGCGCGCTTGCTCTGGAGTCGTGCCCACTCGAGATCCTCAATCAGGCTCTGCTTGCTGTCGGTGAACGGCCACAGGTGCCGGTTGGACCAGACCGCCGCAGCTCCCGCCCCCAGCAGTACCAGCCCCGCCAACGCGACTATCCCCGCCACCAGGGTGTGGTTGGGGATCCACTCGACCAGGGTGATGAGGGCGAAGATGCAGAACACACTGAGACCCACCATCGCCAGCGCGCCCGCGACCGCCACCCGGATCCCCCGACGGGCGCTGCGCTTGAGTTCGGCCTTGGCCAGGGCCAGTTCGTCGGCCGCGAGCTGCCGCATCTCGTCGGAGAACTCGCTCACGAGTCGGGAGATCGGCTCCTCGGCGGGATCGGACCTGGCCATCTCATGCAGGGTAGCGGATGGCGGCCGGCTCCCGTGCGCCTCCTATGATCAAAAGGTGGGACCTAGAGCTGCCGGCGACCGGTCCGAGCTGATCGCCCCCTGGGTGCGGCTCGCCCGCCGGGGCAGCCTGCTGATCGCCACCGACTTCGATGGGACGATCGCACCGGTGGTCAGGGATCCGCGCAGGGCGCGCCCGCTACCCCAGGCGGCCGGTGCCATGGCGACCCTGGCAGCCCGGACGCCGGTCGCGGTGATCAGCGCCCGGGACCTGGCCAACCTGGCGGTCCAATGCCCGATCCCCGGGGTCCTGCTGCTGGGCAGCTACGGGCTGGAGCCGTGGATGCGGCTGTCCAGGGAGGAGCCGCTCCCTCCACCGACTCCACCGTCCGAGCGGCTGGTGCGGCTGGCGCAGAGCCTGGAGGAGCTCACCGACTGGCTGCCCGGGGTGCAGGTCGAGACCAAGACCATGGGAGTCGCGGTGCATTACCGCAACTCCCCCGAGCCCCGCCGGGCGGCCCAGCTGGTGCGCCGGATGGTGGAGCAGGTGGCCCGCGCCGATGGGCTGGATGTGGTGCGCGGCAAGCTGGTGGTGGAGGTGCGTCCCCCCAAGAGCGGCAACAAGGGCACCGCCCTGGCGGCGATCCTGGACCGGCTGAGCCCGCGCGGGTGTGTCTTCGCGGGAGACGACCTGGGGGACCTGCCGGCGATGGAGGAGCTGCACCGCCGCCGCCCCGACCTGGAGCTGGCCTGCGCGATCGGCATCCTCAGCCCCGAGTCCAGCCCCCTGGTCGCGGAGACCGCCGACCGGTGCCTGGACGGGCCGGCGGCGTGGGCGGCGGTCCTGGAGGAGCTGGCGGCATCCCTGGCTAAGGAGGCGCCCAGGCGCCCGAGGACGGCTACTGCGCCAGCAGGTCGTTGAGGTCCTGGAGCTGGTCGCTGATCCAGCGCGTGATGTCGTTGCGCCTCACGATCTGGCGGAGCTGGCGGGCGCGGTTGCCACGGTATCGCTTGGCCATCGTCAGCGCCGAATGGAGCGCCTCCGCGGTCTGATCGATGTCGAAGGGATTGATCCCCAGGGCCTGGGGGCCGAGCTCCTCGTAGCTGCCGGCGTTCTCGCTCAGGACCAGGACCCCGTCGCGCTCGTTGCAGAGCACCCCCTCCTTGGCGACCAGGTTCATGCCGTCGTAGATGGGGTTGACCAGCAGAGCGTCGTAGTTCTTGTAGGCGGCCACCGCCCGGTGGAGGTTGTCGGCGACCTCCAGCCGGATCGGCAGCCAGCTGCCGGACTGAAAGCGGCGGTTGACGCGGGCGGTGGCCGCCACCAGCGCCCCCAGGTAGGCCCGGTATGCGTCCACGTTCTGCCGGCTGCGCTGCAGCAGGGCCCAGAAGACCACCCGGCCGCGCAGCTCCGGATGCGCCTCCAGCAGCCGCTCGTAGGCCAGAAAGCCGCGCACGATGTTCTTGCTGAGGTCGGTGCGGTCGACCCGCAGGATCAGCATCTCCGGGCGCCAGGTGGCGATCAGCTCCTCCTCGCGCCTCACCGCCGGGCTGGCCGCCATCTGGGTCATCCCGTCGATGTCGATGGAGATCGGGTAGGCGCGCACCCAGACCGAGCGGCCCTCGTAGAACACGATCCGCTGGCGGTGGTCCACCCCCAGCCCCAGGTTCTCCTCACAGGTCATGAGGAAGTTGCGCACATCCAGGCTGGTCTGCAGCCCCACCACGTCGTTCCCCAGCAGCCCCGTCAGGATCCCGTCGCGCATGTGCCGGGGGATGACCTTCCAGTACTGAGGGGTGGGCCAGGGGATGTGGATGAAGTGCTGGAGCCGCGCCTCGGGCAGCCGGGCTCTGACCATCGCCGGCAGGAGATACAGGTGATAGTCCTGGGTCATGACCAGCGGGCGCAGCGGCGATGAGGTGGCGACCCTCACCACCTGGTCGGCGAAGTCCTGATTGACCCGGACGTATCCCTCCCGCCAGGCCCGGCCCGTGGCGGAGTCCAGGATCGGCTCCCGGCCCAGGTCCCAGAGATAGTGCTGGATGAACCACAGGAGCGGATTGCTGATCTGGTTGTAGTAGAGGTCGTAGGCCTCCGGGTCGGACTCCACGAAGACCACCCGAAAGCTCTCCTGGTCCTCGGTCGTCACCTCGACCACGCCGTCAGCGCCGGCGGTCCTGATCAGGGCGCGATCGGCGTCCCCGCGGGCGGCCCCGATCCAGGTGGAGTTGCTGGAGCGGGCCAGGGAGGCCATGGCGGTCACCAGCCCCCCACCACCTCTGGTGATGCGCTCCACCCTTCCCTCCTCCAGGTGGACGTCGATGGGGGGGCGGTTGGCGACCACGATCGTCTGCCACCCCTGCAGCATCCGCCGCAGGTACGGTTCGATTCCGGGCATGCCGCATAGGATGACAAAGCGGCCCCCGCTCATGGGTGAGGCTACGGGAGCTTGGACGACGCCCGGGCTTCGGATCCCGCGCCGGACTCCGCCCCGGGGCGGCGGTTACTAGCGGAACTGGCGCTGGAGGTTGTCCAGCTCAGCGGCGCCCGGACACAGCTTGGCAAAGGGCAGCTGGGCAAGGGGGGTCCGGGAGGTTCCCGCCAACTCGTGCATCTCCGGGGCGGACTCGTCCAAAAACAGCAGCCCGGTCGCGATCTCGCCGTGGCGGCTGCGTTCCCGCAGGTAGGCTTCCACCGCGCCCCGGTCTGCGGGGTCGTAGCCCTCCGGAACCGCCCGGAATTTGACCCGGGCGCCGTCGTGCAGGGTGACCTCGGTAGCCCGGTCCGGCACCAGCGACTCCACGATCTCCTGATGCTGCCCGATGAAGTCGGCCTCGATCTCCCTCAGCTCGTGATCGCGCATGTACCGGTAGCTCTTGGTCGAGCCCTCGTGGTCGTTGAACTGCACACAGGGCGAGATGACGTCCACCAGGGCGAACCCCCGATGCGCCACCGCCGCCTTCAGGATCGGCACCAGCTGGCGCTTGTCCCCGGAGAACCCGCGGGCCAGGAAGGTGGCCCCAAGGCTGAGCCCCAGCATGATCGGGTCCACCGGGGGCAACCGGTTGAGATCCCCGCGCCGGGAGCGCGAGCCCACGTCGGCAGAGGCCGAGAACTGACCCTTGGTCAACCCGTAGACCCCGTTGTTCTCAATGAGATAGGCCATGTTCACGTTGCGCCGGATGGCGTGGGCCAGATTGCCCAGCCCGATCGAGAGGGAGTCCCCGTCCCCGGAGACGCCGATCAGGATGAGCTCCCGGTTGGCGGCGGCCGCACCGGTCGCGATCGTGGCCATGCGGCCGTGGACGGAGTTGAAGCCGTGGGCGCCGGAGACAAAGTAGGCCGGGGTCTTGGAGGAGCAGCCGATCCCGCTCAGCTTGGCGATCAGATGGGGCGGCAGCGATAGTTCGAAGAAGGCCTGAATCAGGGCCGCGGTGATGGAGTCGTGGCCACACCCGGCGCAGAGCGTCGACATCCCCCCCTGGTAGTCCTGAAGGGTGAGCCCGAGCTCGTTGCGCGCCAGCGGCAGCAACGGAATCAATGGTTTGGTGATCGATGGCACCCTCAGCCCTCCAGCTGCTCTCGGATCTGCGCCACCACCTGGTCCGCACTGGGGGGCAGGCCCCCGTAGATGAGCACGGAGCGCAGCCGCGAGGCGGGGACTTTGGCCTCGATCTCAAGCAGCGCCCTAAGTTGGCCGTCACGGTTCTGCTCGACCACAAAGCAGACCGGGTAGCGCTCGCAGAACTCGGACACCTCCGAACCGAAGGGAAAGCCCCGGACCCGCATGTACGAAGCCCCTATGCCCGCGTCCGCCAGGATCTCCACCGCCTCCTGCACCGCCGGTCCACAGCTGCCGAGGGTCACGATTCCCACGTCGGCTTGGGGGGAGGCCGTGATCACCGGACGGGGCATGTGGGCGGCGGCCGCCCGGTGCTTACGCAGCAACCGGTCGACCACCTCCTGGTAGGCACCCTCCGCCTCGGTGTAGCCCCCCAGGCGGTCATGGCCTGATCCCCTGGCGAAGTAGGCTCCGCGCGAGTCGACGCCGGGCAGGGTGCGGGGGGTCACCCCCAGTTCATCGGCCTGGTCGTAGCGGTGAAAGTGCGGGTCGGCATCCAATTCGCGCGGCCCCAGCACCCGGCCCCGGTCGGGCCGGTACGAGTCGTCCCAGGTGAGCCGGGGCACCGCCCAGTCGTTCATGCCGATGTCCAGGTCGGAGAGGAGCAGGACCGGGGTCTGAAACCGCTCGGCCAGGTCGAAGGCCAGGACCATGAAGTCGAAGCACTCCCCGGGGTCCCCGGGGAACAGCAGCAGGTGCTTGGTGTCACCGTGGGATGCGTAGGCGGCCATCAGGATGTCGGCCTGCTGAACCCGGGTCGGCATCCCGGTGGAGGGTCCGGCGCGTTGGACGTCGACCACCACCGCCGGGATCTCGGTGTAGTAGGCCAGGCCCAGCAGCTCGTTCATCAGGGAGAGCCCCGGGCCGGCGGTGGAGGTGAAGGCGCGGGCCCCCGCCCAGGAGGCCCCGATCACGACCCCGAGCGCGGCCAGCTCATCCTCCGCCTGCACGATCAGGTAGTTGTTGGCGGTCGGCGAGCCTCCCGGGCCCGCGTTCGGGTCCGGCTCCTGGCGGAAGCGGGCACAGAGATGGCTGAAGTTGTCCATGACCGAAGTGGCCGGCGTGATCGGGTACCACCCCGCCACCGTCGCCCCCGCGTACAGGGCCCCCAGCGCGACCGCGGTGTTGCCATCGATCAAGATCAGGCCGTCGGTGCCGTCCCCGCGCTCCAGGTGGAACGGCAGGGGGCAATCGAAGTTCTCGGTCGCGTAGTCATGCCCGAGTTGCACAGCGAGCCGATTCGCCTCCAGCAGCCGGGGCCGACCGCCGTAGCTCTCCTCCAGCAGCCCCGCCAGCACCTCCACCTCCATCGCCAGCAGCGCGGCCACGGCCCCCGCGTAGGCGATGTTCTTCATGAGAATCCGTTCACGGCTGCCGCCGAAGTGATCCGCGCAGAGCCGGGCCAGCGGGATCCCCAGGAAGTTCACATCGGGACGGAGCAGCGCTTGGTCCAGCGGCCAGCTGTCGTCGAAGAGCACGTAGCCGGACGAGCGCACCTCGGCGATGTCCGAGGCGTAGGTCTGACCGTTCATGGCGACCATGAGGTCGTACTCGCGGCTGCGGGCGGTGTGGCCGGCGGCATTGACCCTGATCTCGTACCAGGTGGGCAGCCCCTGGATGTTGGAGGGGAACAGGTTCTTGCCCGAGACCGGCACCCCCATCCGGAAGATCGCCTGCATCAGCAGGCTGTTGGCGGTCGCGGACCCGGTCCCGTTGACGTTGGCCAGCTTGATCGCGAAGTCGTTGACCCGGTTCCCAAGGACCCGCCCGCCGGCCGACAGGGTGGGTTCGGTCAGCGCACCGGCGACCGGGATCCGCTGCTTCACGAGATCGGGATCCCGGCCCGCCCCGCGTAGGGGATCTGGAGGTCGAACTTGACCATGTCCCAGGCTGCGGTGGGGCAGCGCTCTGCGCACAGCCCACAGTGCACGCAGAGGTTCTCGTCCTTGACCATCACCCGGCCCGTCTGCGGCAGCGGCTCAGAGATGAAGAGGGCCTGCTGCGGATTGGTGGGAGGGGTGCTGAGGAGCGGCCCCAGCTGCGCCGGCTCCAGCCCGGCCGCGTCGACGATGGTCAGACAGCGCACCGGGCAGATGTCGATACAGGCGTCGCACTCGATGCAAAGCGGCGCCTCGAACCCGGTCTGGACGTCGCAGTTCAGGCATCTCTGGACCTCCCGGGCGGTGGCCTCGGCGCTGAAGCCCAACTCGACCTCCAGATTGAGTTCGGCGAAGCGCCGCTCAAGCTCCAGATGGCGCATGGGCTGGCGGGACGCAGGGTTGTAGTCGTTGTGGTAGCTCCACTGCGACAGTCCCATCTTCTGGCTGAGCAGGTTCATGGTGACGGGGGGCCGCTCGTCCACCGTCACCCCCCGGCAGTGGTTGTCGATGGAGATGGCGGCCTGGTGCCCGTGCTCCACCGCCCAGATGATGTTCTTGGCGCCGAAGGCGGCGTCCCCCCCGATGAAGACCCCAGACAGGGTCGATTCCATCGTGACCGGGTTGACCACCGGCACCTCCCCCGGTCCGAACTCCAGCCCCAGGTCCCTCTCCACGAAGGGGAAGGCGTTCTCCTGCCCGATCGCCAGGATGACGTCGTCGCAGGGCAGGGTGACCTGGCGCAGCACCCGGGAGTGCACCGCCGGCTCGTCCCACTCGACGACGTCGAACTCCACCCCGACGAGCCGTCCGCCCTCGCGCACGAAGCGGCGGGGCGCGTGGTTGACGACGATCTGAACCCCCTCCTCCTCAGCATCCTCCAACTCCCACGGGGAGGCCTTGAAGAATTGACGCGGGCGGCGCGCCATCACCTTGATGTCGCGGCCGCCCAGGCGCAGCGAGGAACGGCAGCAGTCCATGGCGGTGTTGCCGACCCCGATGATGAGGACCCGCTCCCCGACCGCGCTGACGTGGCCGAAGGCAATAGATTCCAACCAATCGATCCCGATGTGGATGTGCGGGTCGTCGGGGTCGTCGCCCCAGCGCCCGGGCAGCTCCAGCTCCTTCCCCCGAGGAGCGCCGCTGCCGATGAAGATGGCGTCGAATCCCTCCCCCAGCAGCTGCCGCAGGCTGTGGACCGGGGTCGCATAGCGAATGTCGACCCCCATGTCCAGGATCACCCCCACCTCGTCCTCCAGGACCTCGGCCGGCAGCCGAAAGGCGGGGATGTTGGTCCGCATCAGCCCGCCGGGTTGGCGGTGTCGCTCGAAGATGGTCACCTCGTAGCCGAGCGGCATGAGGTCGTTGGCGACCGTGAGCGAGGCGGGGCCAGCGCCAATGCAGCCGATCCGCCGGCCGTTCTTGTGCTCCGGGGCCCGCGGCAAGCCGGCGGACACATCCCCTCGAAGATCGGCCGCCACCCGCTTGAGGCGGCAGATGGCGACGGGCTCGCCGTCCACCCGCTGGCGCCGGCATGCCGGCTCGCACGGACGGTCGCAGGTGCGCCCGAGAATCGCGGGGAACACGTTGGACTGGCGGTTCAGCAGGTAGGCCTCGCCGTAGCGCCCCTGGCCGATCAGGCGGATGTACTCGGGGACGTTGGTGTGGGCTGGACACGCCCACTGGCAGTCCACCACGCGGTGGTAGTAGCTGGGATCGCCGACGTCGGTGGGCGGCGGCGGCTCGGCGCGCCCGGTGCCATCCTGGCTCACCGTCGCTGCTCCACGTCAGCCCTGAGCGGACCAGCACCCATTCCGCGCGGGCAGAGACACCGGTTAGACCAGGGCACCTTCGGGATCGCGTGGGCTGCCACGGTGGTGATTGTGCAACCGCAGGGGACGTTCTGCATAGAGGTTTCCACCCAGCGGGCATTGGGACGGAACCCCCAGACGCCGGCCGCTCCGCGGGGAAGCGCCAGGAATCCCCGGGTAATCGCCCATTCCTGAGTGGCTCCGGTCCGCTACCATGCCGGGCGTGAAGCTCAGCGTTCCGCGCGAAACCGTCGCCGGAGAGCTCCGCACCGCAGTCAGCCCCGACTCCGTGGCCCGCCTTTTGGCGCTGGGGCTCGAGGTCTGCGTGCAGTCCGGGGCGGGGCAGGGCCCGGGCTTTTCCGACGCGGAGCTGGAGGGGGCGGGGGCGAAGGTCGCCAAGGACCTCGGCGAGTGCCTCCGGGAGGCCAGGCTGGTGTGCAAGGTCCAGCCCCCCACCGAGGCGGAGGTGGGCCTGCTGCCGGAGGAGGCGGTTTTGATCAGCTTCCTGCCCGCGCTGACCCCAGCCCCGGTGCTCCAGGCGCTGGCGGCGCGGCGGGTGACGGCGTTCAGCTTCGAGCTGATACCCCGCATCAGCCGGGCCCAGGCCATGGACGCCCTGTCCTCCCAGGCCTCCATCGGAGGCTACAAGGCGGTGCTGGTGGGAGCCGCCAGGCTGCCCAAGCTTTTGCCGCTGCAGATGACCGCGGCGGGCACCATCGCACCGGCCCGGGTGATGGTGATGGGCGCTGGAGTCGCAGGCCTGCAGGCGATCGCCACCGCCCGCCGGCTGGGCGCGGTGGTCGAGGCGACCGACGTGCGCTCGGCGGCGAGGGAGGAGGTCAAGAGC
>JAKAVU010000071.1 GCA_021817185.1 bacterium | reverse complement strand
GACCTGGTCAACGGCCCGGCCCAGTTGCGTCCCTGGTTCACCGCCATCAGGATCAGCCGGCACCGCAATCGGCTGTGGGTCCGCGACCCCGAGCTGGTGATCGACTACTTGCGCTCGATGCCTCCCGGGGCCGGGCCCGCAGGCTCCGAAGCCCTGATCCGCGAGCGGATCGTGCGGGCGATCGGCGAGCGGGGCGGGTTCGCGATCCACCCGCAGGCGGGTGTCATCGTGGCCAACCGCCGACGGCGGCTGCTCCGCTGATCCCCGCGACCCGGGTCAGCCCCGGGGCATCACCAGGTTGACCTGCCGATCCGGCACCACGAACACCTTGTCGGGGGCAACTCCGCCGACAAGCTTCTGGATGCGCTCCGACGCCAGGGCTCGGCGCTCAAGCTCGGCCTCCGCGAGACCCGGCGGAACCTCGATCTGGTCGCGCTTCTTGCCATTGATGGAGATCACGACCACCACCTGATCCTGGGCCAGCATGCTTTCGTCCAAGCTCGGCCAGGGCTGCTGGTGGACCGAGTACCGGTTGCCCAGGCGCTCCCAGATCTCCTCGGCGGCGTGTGGGCAGAACGGTGCCAGCAGCAGGGCCAGGGTCTCCATGGCCGGCCTGGGCACCGGCGGCGCGGCCGCCTGCAGGTGCTTGACGAAGGTCATCATCGCCGCAATGGCGGTGTTGTACTTCAGCTCCGGGGTGTCCCGGGTGACATCGCGGATGCAGCGGTGGCGAGCCCTGGCCAGCTCCAAAGGCTCCGATGAGCCGGCATCTCCCACCTGGGAGAGCAGGCGGAAGACGTGATTGAGGAACCGCTGAGGGCCATTGATGCCGCTGTCGCGGAAGTCGCCCCCCTCTGAAAACGGGCCCATGGCGAGCAGGTACAGGCGAAAGGCGTCGGCACCGAAGCGGTCGACGTACTCGTCGGGGACGACCACATTGCCCCGCGACTTGGACATCTTGCCGCCGTCCTTGGTGATCATGCCGTGCGCCCTGAACCGCTGAAATGGTTCGTCGAAATCGATGAGCCCGAGATCGTGGAGCGCCATCGCTATGAAGCGCGCGTAAAGCAGGTGCAGCACCGCGTGCTCGTTACCGCCGATATAGGTGTCGACCGGCAGCCACTGGCGGGTGATCTCCGGGTCGAACGCAACGTCATCGCGATCGGCCGAAGGGTACCGCAGGTAGTACCAGGCGCTGTCGAGGAAGTTGTCGGAGACGTCGGTCTCGCGCTTGGCGGGTCCGCCGCAACGCGGGCAGGTGGTGTTGTAGAAGTCGGGGTCGCGAGCCAGTGGCGACTCCCCGGTGCCCAGGGGGCGGAAGTCCTCGATGTAGGGAAGAAGGACCGGCAGCTCAGACTCGGGGACCGGCACCGCTCCATCCACCGGGCAATGCACCGCGGGGATCGGCGGCCCCCAGTAGCGCTGCCGCGAGATTCCCCAGTCGCGCAGCTTGTAGGTCACCTGGCGCTGTCCCAGCCCCTGCTCCGCGAGCGCCGCCACCACGACCTCGCGGGCGGGGTCGGGCGCGCCCAGGCCGTCGAAGTGCCCGCTGTTGATGAGGACGCCCGAGCCGCTGTGGGCGCCGTTGCTGTCCTGGCCGGTCACCACCGGGACTACCGGAAGCCCGAACGCGCTGGCGAAGGTGTGGTCGCGTTGATCGTGGGCGGGCACCGCCATGATCGCGCCGGTCCCGTAGCCGGAGAGCACGTATTCGGCGGTGTAGAGGGGGAGCTCGGCACCGGTGAGCGGGTGGCGAGCGCTCCGTCCCAGGGCCGCGCCCCTCGGTTGCTCGCCGTCCTCCCGAACTCCGGCGATGCGCCGGCGCGCCGCCTCCCCGATGTAGGCCGCGACCGCGGCACGCCGCTCAGGCGCCGCCAGGGCCAGGGTCCGCGGGTGGTCGGGGGCGAGCACCATGAAGGTCGCACCGAAGACCGTGTCTGGGCGGGTGGTGAACACCCGCAGCGGCTCCTGCCCCTCGACGGGAAAGTCGATGTTGGCCCCTTCGCTGCGCCCGATCCAATGCCGCTGCAACTGCTTGGTGCTGTCTGACCAGTCCAGCCAGTCGAGGTTGGCCAGCAGCTTCTCGGTGTAGACCGAGATCCGCAGAAACCACTGCTCCAGCTCGCGCTCTACCACCAGCGTCCCGCAGCGCTCGCAGGTGCCATCCCCCATCACCTGCTCGTCCGCCAGCACCGTGAGATCGGTGGGGCACCACTTGACGTTGCGACGGGCGCGGTAGGCGAGGCCGCCCTCCCAGAGCTTCAAGAAGATCCACTGGGTCCAGCGGTAGTAGCGAGGATCCGTGGTCGCCAGCGTCTTGCTCCAGGCGAACTGGCCGCCGAGCCGCTCCAGCTGGCGGCGGAAGTTGGCCACGTTGCCAGCGATCAGGTCGGCGGGATGGCGGTTCACCTTGAGGGCGAAGTTTTCGCTGTGGATGCCGAAAGCGTCGAATCCCATCGGCTCGAAGACCTGGTTGCCCTGCATCCGCTGGAAGCGTCCGTGGGCGTCCGCCCCGGAAAAGGCGTACATGTTGCCCACGTGCAGCCCTTCCGCGGAGGGGTAGGGGAACATCATGAGGTTGTAGTACGGCCTTTCGGAGGCGACCAGATCCGGCTCGTAGATCCGGCTCTCCCGCCAGCGCTGGCGCCACTTCGCCTCGATCGCGCGGTGATCATATTCAGGGGGCATGGTTGGGTTTCGATGATACCGGCCGCAGTCGCCAGCAAGCGGTGGTCTATACTCCGGGACTCTGGGACGCCAACGACAGGGAGCGTTGCGCGCGAGCGGCCGGGTGACCGCCCGGCTCTGGCGGAGGAGGAAGGTCTGTGGCTGAGGCTCCGGCGGCAGACGGAAGTCGCTCCGGCAGGCGGCCTCGCGCCCGGGCCGGGGTCGGGCGCCGCCGACCGCGGCGTGGCGTCGGGCGAGAGCTCACCCGGGGAGCCCTGCTCGTGCTCGCCCTGGTTGCGATCGGCCTGCTGGCCGCAGGGCTGCTGGCCGCCCGCCTGACCATCTTCGCCACCGGGGGCTCGCCCGGCCCCGGAATCGGGGCGGCGAAGCCGACCCCCAGCAGGAGCTCCATCCCCGGCGGCCTGATCGGCAGTCCGGTGGACGGCACCATCCTGGCGGTCTCGGTGGCCGAGAACCTGATCGCAATTCAGCCGGACTCTGGGGCTCCGGTGCAGGCGGTCGTGACCGCCAGTTCCAAGATAACCCGGGGCGGCTCGCCTGCCACCTTGGCCAGCCTGATCCCCGGCGAAGCCGTGGTCGTCACCTTCTCGCCGGGTCCGGGCGGCACCCTGGTGGTCGCCAAGCTGCAGGACATAGAGTCGGTGCCGACCAACGCCCCGAGCCCCAGCTATGTTCCGTACTCACCTCCCGCCTTTTACCCGTCCAACCCCCCCCCCCCCAATTCCCCCACCCCCAAGCCCAAGAAGAGCCCCAAGCCGAAGTTGACTCCACCGACGGTCAGCCCTTCCGCCAGCGGCTGACCCAGGCCACCGCGACCGGCCATGGTCACCTTTGCCGGGTGGCCAACCTCACGACGCGGGCAAGGGGATAGGTATCTCGATGCCACGGCGACCCAGGATGTCGAAGGGGGCTTGCTGGGATACCCGGAGAATTTGCTCTGGGTCCAGGCCGCTCCCTCGGAGCAGCTGAGGGGCCCGCTCCGCGGTCAGGAGGGCTTCTGGCCGGTGGGCGTCTGAGTCCAGCACCAGCTTGGCCCCAACCAGAGTGGCGATCTTGGCCACGTGGCCGTTGGTCATTCCGTGCAGCCCGGCGGCGCTTATCTCCAGATGGATCCCATGGTCCCGGGCGGCCTCGGCGGCCTCCTCCGTGATCAACCCGGGATGCCCCAGGATGTCGACATCGGAGCAGCGCGCCGCGGCCAGGTTCAAGCCCGGCTGGGGGAAGTCGCCAATCGTCTCGCCATGCACGACCACCAGGCGCGCCCCCAGCGACCTTGCCCGCGCGGCCACTCGGGCCACCCTCTCAGGAGCCACCCTGGTCACCTCGACGGCCGGCACCGCGGGGATGTCCAGCTCTCGGGAGACCTGGATGCAGGCCGCCACGATCTCTCGGACCCGCCGCTCCACGGTGGCCTCGTCCACGTGGTCGCTGCAAACGTAGGCGGAGTACCCGTTCTGCTGGCAGCGGCGGGCCATCTCCAGGGGCGCGGCGTGCCCGTCGGAGATGGAGGTGTGGGTGTGGAAGTCGAACAGGGTCATGGCTCCAGCTTAGACGAAGCCGGATGCTGCCCATGCGGTCAGCGGCGGTCTGCTCAGATCCACCTCAAGGTGAAAGCACCTCTCAGTGAGGACCGTCCGGCCCGGTACCGGATGGTCTGTTCGCGGGCCCGCTCGAGCCGGCCTGGTTCGGAGCGCACCGATGGCGCCGGGATGGCCGGGGCGGACCGCCGTCAGCCCTCGCGAGCCAGTCGCCGGCTGCGAGAGGCCGCCACCGCCAGCACCACCCCATCTCGCAGCCCTCGCTCGGTGACGGTGATCCCGGTTTCCTGATACCGATCCAGCAGCCCGGTCAGGATGATCAAACCGCCCGCCATCAAGCGAGCTCGCCGCGGGCTGAGCCCGGTCTCGGTGGCCAGCTGCTGGCTGGAGCGGCTCAGGGCCAGCTCCCGTGCCTGGTCCAACTGGGCCCGGGTCAGGAACTGCCACGGCTCCCCCAGTTCGGGATGGAGCGAGTCGGCACCGCCGTCGGGCGAGGGGGAGCGCAGTCCCAACAGCACCGGGACGTTGGAGGCGGTTCCGCCGGTGGCCAGCAGCTGGGTTGACGCCTCGGGCCGAGGCGTCCCCTCGAGCATCATCGACACCCGGGCGGCCGCGTGGGCCTGTTGCTGATCGGTCGGGGGGTCGGACGCATGGACCGTGGTCAGCAACTGGTCCGATCCCAACTTCAGACTGACCCCCTGCTGGGGCCTGGTTCCGGTACCCCGCACCACCTCGGTGCTGCCGCCGCCGACGTCGGCCACGGTGGCAGGTTCCCCCGCCTGAACCTTGAAGGCGGTGGCTCCGAGGTAGCTCAGGCGAGCCTCCGCCTCACCGGTCAGGACGCGCAGGACCTGCCCGGTCGCGTCCAGGATCGAAGACGCCAGCTGCGGCGAGTCGGAGGAGTTGCGGACCGCCTCGGTCGCAACCATCCCGATCGCCTGCGCGCCACTGTCTCTGGCCATCTCGAGCATTGCCCTCACGGTCTCGGTCACCGTCGCGATGAGCACGGGGCCGAGCTGGCCCCGGCGGGCCACCTCGTGGCCGAGGCTCACCATCTCGACCGCGTGCAGCCGGTTGGTCAGGCCCACCGGCTCCAGGGTCGCCACCAGCAGGTGGATGGTGTTGGAGCCGACGTCGACTGCCGCCAAGCGCTGACTCAGAGCTGTTCGTCCTCGTCTTCGGTGGGTTCCAGCCTGACCAGGACCTCACCGCGCGGGCTCACGCGCACGTCGAAGTGGCGCACGAAGATCGCGTCAGATATGGGGGAGATGCCGGTCCTGACGTCGTAGGGCTCGCCGTCCAGCGGGCACGTGACCACATACCCGCGCAGGCTGCCCTCACCGATCGAGCCGCCACTGGCGCAGGCGTTCTCGAGGGCGTGATACACCCCATCGGTGTTGAACACGGCGATCTCCACTCCATCAGCGTCGACCACCCTGCCGCTGCCGGCGGGAATGTCAGCTGCCTTGCAAACGGGGACGAAGTCGGCCAACGCCGCGATTATGCCGAATTTCACTGCCGTCTCACCGGATCCGCGCTTGATCGGCCCCCCCTGCCCGTCGGGCGGGGACCCCGCGGGGTCGAGGGGGGATGGGCCCGGGCCGGGCCGACCGATCTCAGCCGGGGGAGCCGGCCTGCCTCCGGCGGGCACCGAGCCGATCTGTCGTGGCCCGTGACCACGGTCTGGTTGGCTCCGACCAATCTGCGATCATGGAAATGATGGACGACATGGAGCTCACCGCCCGGGTCCGCGGCCTGGTCGAGGCCGGCCCTGGGGCGGACAGCATCTTCGTGACCCGACCGACCCCAGACGAGGTCGTGGTCCAGGCCCATCCGTCCTCGAATTATGTGGTGGTGCTGACCCCTCGGCTGCGGGCCACGGTGGAGGCGGCCCTCAGGGGATGGCTCCCCGGATTGACCCGGGTCAGGTTTGACCCCCATCACTGACCCCGTGCCGGGCTCCGGCTCGGAGGGCGGCGCCGGGGATCGGCCGCGACCGGCGGATGAAGGGCTCATGGGTCCAGTCCAGGTCGCCGAGCGCTTGGGAGTCAAGCCACAGCTCATCATCAACTGGATCCGTGAGGGCAGGGCTCACCCGCGAGCTGTCGACAGCCTTGGCCGCCTTCGCTTCACCGACCGGGATGTCGAGGAGCTGCGGGCGGGCCTCGGCCAGCGCCGCGGGAGGTCAGGCCCCAAGGGACCGTCCGGGTCGGGACCGGGTCCCAAACCAAACTGAGGAGGTAGACCGGTGCAAGCAACGGCCATCACCAGCGACGTGACCAAGATCCAGGCGGACTGCCTGGTCGTCCCCTACCTCCAGGGAGAGGGGCTGGGGGAACAGGGGAGCCGGATCGACCGAGCCCTGGGTGGAGTCTGGGCAGGGATGGTGGAGGCCGGCGAGGTCAAGGGCAAGTTCCCCGAGCGCAAGTTGATCGCCACCCTGGGCAGGCTGTCCGCACCCCGGGTCCTGTTTCTCTCATTGGGGAGGGCCGACCAGCTGGACGGCTACCGTCTCCGCAACGCGCTGCAGTTCGCGGCCAGAGATCTAAGGGGGTTCTGCGCCCGGGTGGCGGTGGTCGTCGACGCCTCCGTCCGGGACGCCCTGGCGGCGCCGGTGACCGGGCAGACCTCCCAATCACCCGCGCGCGCGATCGCGGAGGGAATCGGGCTCGGCAATTATCACCTCGGTGAGTTGAAGCGGGGGGAGTCGACCGCCCAGATCGCGGAGCTGCTGGTGGTCGGACTGGGCACCGGGTCCGACCTGGCCGGAGCTTTGGCAGCCGGCGCTCGGCTCGCGGACGCGACCAACGCCACCAGGGTGCTCCAGTGGCGCCCGAGCAATCTTCTGACCCCGACCGACTTCGTCGAGGAGGCGGAACGGGTGGCCAAGGCCGGCCGGCTGAGCTTCAAGGTGATGGACCGTCCCGAGATGGAGAAGTTGGGGATGGGCGCCCTGCTGGCGGTTGCCCGAGGCTCGCACCAACCGCCCAAGCTGGTCTCCCTCCGCTACAAGCCCCGCTCCGCCGACCGAAGCGGGCGGGTGCTCGCGCTGGTGGGCAAGGGCATCACCTTCGACAGCGGCGGTATCTCCCTCAAGCCCAACCAGGGGATGGTGAAGATGAAGTCGGACATGAGCGGTGCCGCGGCGGTGCTGCAGGCGATCGGGGTGATCGCCAAGACCGAACCCCACATCGAGGTGATGGCGGTGGCGCCCCTGACCGAGAACATGCCCGGAGGTGGCGCCACCAAGCCCGGTGACGTGGTGACGGCGATGAATGGCAAGACCATCGAGATCAACAACACCGATGCCGAGGGGCGGCTGGTGCTGGCTGACGCCCTCTGCTACGCCGTCAGTCAGGGGGCGACCCACCTGGTGGACGTGGCCACCCTGACCGGGGCTGTCTCGATCGCGCTCGGGCACCCCGTGACCGCCGCGATGGGCAACAGCCCGGACCTACTGGCCGCGCTCAAGGCGGCGGCGGTGGAGGCTGGAGAGCGGGTCTGGGAGCTGCCGATGCTGCCCGAGCACGACGTCGCTTTGACCTGCGACATCGCCGATATCAGGAACACCGCCGGGATTCCGGCTGCCGGCACGATCAACGGCGCGGTCTTCATCCGCGAGTTCGTCTCCGACCGCCCCTGGGTGCATCTGGACATCGCCGCCTCGTCCTACCATGCCGAGCCACTGCTGGTGAACCTGGTCCCGAAGGGCCCGACCGGGGTGATGACCAGGACCCTGGCACACCTCCCCTTTCATCTCGGATAGGGCGGTCGGGCTGCCGGCACCCCTTCACCCGGGCCGTCGCTGGTTGCCCGCCGCCCCTATCTGGGGCCCTCTGGAAAGCTCGGCTCCGGCCACCCTTTGGCCAGAGCGGGGAGATGCAGGGCGAACTCTGGCCCTGGTGCGGTCGGGGTCCGCTGGAGCACCCCCAGCCGCTCCAGCCGAAGGCAGTGCGCCAGCACGGTCCGGGCGGCAGCATCCCAGACCTCTCGGGGATATTCCGCATAGAGTTCGGGCACCAGCTCATCGGGCCGAGCCGGGCCGCGGCGCAAGAGCTCCAGGACCTGCGTCTCCCGTTCGAGGCGGTGCCGGATCAGCTCCCCCAGCGCGGAGGCAGGATCTTCGATGGCGTCGCCATGGCCTGGCAGCAGACGTCGGGGCGTCAGCGCCGCAACCTTCTCAAGGGAGGTGAGGTAGTAGTCCATGTCGCCATCGGGCGGCCAGATCACGCTGGTGGTTCCGGACAGGACATGGTCGCCGGTGAACAGGACGGCATCGCGGGACGCGTGCAGGCAGATGTGGTCGGACGCGTGTCCGGGGGTGTGGACAACGGTCAGCTCCGCCTGCCCGGCCAGGATGCGATCCCCGTCGTGGAGCGGCAGGTCGGACAACGCCTCGGCGCGGGTGTGGAACAGCGCCAACGGGGCACCGGTCAGCCGGCTAAGTTCGCGGGCCCCCTCCACGTGGTCCTCGTGGTGGTGGGTGCAGATCAAGGCCGTGACCCGACCCATGCCCTCCGCCACCTCCACGACCCTCTCCAGGTGCTCCTGCTGGAGCGGACCGGGGTCGATGATGACGACCTCGCCGAGGCCGTAGATCCAGGTGTTGGTGCCTGGCCCGGTCAGGGGTCCGGG
Source organism: bacterium (assembly GCA_021817185.1). The sequence continues at coordinate 1,842 of JAKAVU010000071.1, read as the reverse complement.
GTTGTGGGCCCGGATCAGTTCGGTCTTAGCGACGTCCATGGGTACCGTCTCTGAACAGGTGACCGCGCGGGCCCGCGCCCACCCGCCGGCAGGTGCCTTCGCGTGATGACCTCATCTCGTTCGCCGCGGGCGTCCCCCGCTTGGCGGCGAAACCGGTTACCTGCAGCCCGGGCGGGCTCACCCAGCCAGCGAACACCTCCGGCCCGAGCACCAGCAGGTGGTCGCCCTTCTCCTTCGCCCCCGCTCCGATCACCAGGCCAAGGTCCTGTGCCCCGCCGGCGTGCGCCGGTGGGGGCCGTCGAGGTAGGCAGCGCTTGGGGACAGCGCCTGCGCGGTCATGACCACGATCTGGCATCCATGACCAGTGGCGAACTTCTCGAACCACTCGAATCCGTAGCGCACCAACCGGTGGTGGTGCGCACCACGATTTCGGAGACCTCGCCACGTTCCACCTGCTCCATGGCCCGTAAGAAGTTCTCGCGTAGGTATTTGAGTCCGCTGCCCACGTCCTCACCATAGGCGACGGTCCTGCCTTGCTTCGGCTGCTGCCCGATGACCGCCAGGCAATCGTCGTGGGTGTGGTGCCGCCGGTCGGTGCGAGTTCGGCGTGCCTTTAGCGCCCCTTCACGGTCCCAGCGCTGCAAGGTAGAAACCGATCTACCGATCATGCGACCGAAGACGCGCGGCGGATACCTATCCACATCAACGGGCTTAGCGCACATTTAGCAACTAAAATAAGCCTCCACCCTCACTCCCGTCCGGCGCCGAGCGAAAGCTGGGTCTGCGGTCTCGCTGCCAGACTGGATCCAGCTGGCCAGCACAACCTGGATCTCGATGGTAGTGGGCGAGGGACCAGGTCCCCGCCTGGGGATGGCAGAGATCCCGTGAGATCCGGGCGGATCCCGTCGGGAGCATCGACGCCGTCGGTGGCCGCCGTCGATGTCCCCATGGCCGGGCCACAGTCGCCAGCGTGGCCCACCGCCGGCGAGGCCGGCCCGAGCAACAACCTGACGCTGCTACCTTCCACCACCGGGTGGTGCGTGGTTCAGGCCGCGCCACCAATCGTTTTTTCGGCTCCCAACTCAAGCCCGGACCAGCCCCGGCCACGACGGTCGGGCTTGTGCCGGCCGGTGGACTCCCCTGGGCACCTACTTGCGGGCGCTGCCCCGGTGCAACCAGGACACGTTCAAACCGGGGTAATTCTCTTCGGTCACCTCTTCCATGGTCGGTTGGATGGTCGCCACCGAGCCCTCCTGAGCAGCTCGGATCGCGTCCTCCACGGAGCGCGCGGTCGCCACCCGGCGGAGCACCGCGCGGGTGGGAGGGAGCAGCTGGCACAACCCCCGCTCCGCGTCTCGCAGCGCTTGGTCGGGGTTGGCCCAGCGCGAAGCCACATGCTCCGCGAGGGGATCCGGCTGCGCGGCCTGGCCGGGCGGGAGCTGGGAGACGAAAAAGCGGGTGTCGAAACGCCTGGCCGCCCCCACGGGGGTGATCCAGTGGGCACAGAAGATGAGGCCTTCCAGGTCTGGTTTGAGATCCGCAGCGATGAGCCCCTCCCGGAAGGCGTCGGGCCGTCCGGACCGCATCACGTCCCGCAGTGGGGTGAGGCGCCGAACGTCGTCGGCGGTGGCGAGGCTGCCGTCGCGGTGGCGGGCGAGTAGGACGCCGGTTTCCTCGAAGGTCTCGCGCACCGCGGCCACCCTGACCGCGATCGGTGCCCGCGGATCGAAGGTGTTCTCAGGAGGTAGCTCGACCAGGTCTGCCCAGGCGGGGTCCCGATCCGCCTCGTCCACCGAACCTCCAGGGAACACCTGGGTGCCGGGGGCGAACTTCGCCTGCGGT
>JAKAVU010000070.1 GCA_021817185.1 bacterium | reverse complement strand
CGCTGTACGGAACCGTGGTGATCAACGATCCCTTCTGGTGGGAGGCGGATGAGAAGTTCTTCGAGTGCTCCCTGGCGCGGCGGCTGGGGGTGGAGGTGCCCCGGACCGTGGTCCTGCCCAACAAGGAGTACATCCCCTACATCGACCCGACGCGCTCACTGCGCAACCTGGAATACCCTCTGGACTGGGAGGGCATCGTGGGCTACACCGGGCTCCCAGCCGTGCTCAAGCCCAACACCGGTGGCGGTTGGCGGGACGTCTACATGATCGATTCCATGGACGACCTGATCCGCGCCTACGATCAGACGGGCACCAAGACCATGATCCTGCAGGAACGGATCCAGTGGGATGACTACCTGCGCTGCGTGGTGATCGGAGCTGACGTGCTGGTCTTGCGCTACGACCCCACCAAGCCCTTCCTGGAGCGCTATGTGGTGGATCAACCTCCGCCCCCCGCGCTGCGCGAGCTGGCGGCAGAGAGAGCGCTCACCCTCACCCAGGCCCTGGGCTACGACATGGACACGGTCGAATTCGCAGTCCGGGACGGCGTCCTCTACGCCATCGATTTTCTCAACCCCGCTCCCGATTTCGACAGCTTCTCGCTCAAGGACGAAGGGTTCAGATGGGTCCTGGACCGCATGAGCACTCTGGTTCTGCGCTATGCGACCGGCGAGCTGTCACCGCCCTGGCGGGGGGCTCACCGCTGGTGGCAGTTCGTGTGAACATGGCCCTGAAGGCACGCCGAGCCTTCGACGAGCTGATCGAGGACGGGGACACCCGCGCCGCCAGCGTGGAGGTGCTGCAGCAAGGGCAGCGCGAGCGCGGACTCTATTTCGGCAGCCACCCTCTGTGCGTCGCGCTGCGCCCGGAGTTTCTGACTCCGGAAGACTATCGCCGGGCCAGTTCGGTGGCGCAGACCGTGTGGGCCGCCCTGGTCCGGCTGGAGACGGCGCTCGTGGAGGATCCCGCGCTCCGCCAGGAGCTGGACCTGGAGCCGATGGAGGAGCGGCTGGCGCTGGCAGACCCCGGCTATCCCAATTCCTCCCCGGGGTCTCGACTGGACAGCTTTTGGGGACCCGAGATCGGCTACGTCGAGTACAACGCCGAGTCGCCGGCCGGAATCGCCTACGGTGAGGAGCTGAACCGGGTCTTCTGGGAGATGCCTGCGCTGCAGGAGTTGCGCATGCAATATCGCCTCAAGCCGCTCAACTGTCGCGATCGCCAGCTCCAGGCGATGCTGAGGGCATTCCATTCCTGGGGAGGGTCCGGTGCCGCGCCGGTGATCGCCATCGTGGACTGGCCCAACCTGCCGACCCTGCGTGAGTTCGAGCTCTTTCGGGACGCCTTTGAGCGTCACGGGGTGACCACCGTGATCTGCGAGCCGGCCGAGTTGGAGTACTCCCAGGGAGTGCTGCGAGGGCCGTCGGGGCTTGCGATCAACCTGGTCTACCGACGGGTCTTGGAGAGCGAGCTGCTGGCGACCGACGGGGCATGGGAGGCGCTCTGCTCGGCATACCTGGATGGGCGGGTGTGTGTCGTGAACTCGTTTCGGGCCAAGCTGTTGCACAAGAAGATGAGCCTGGCCCTGCTCTCGGATGAGCGGTACGCCCACCTCTACACCCGGGCCCAACTCGAGGTGATCCGACGCCACGTGCCGTGGACCCGCAAGGTGCGCTCGGGGCCCAGCACCAGGGCGGGCCGGGACATTCCCGACCTGGTGGATTACGTGGTGGCGAACCGCCAGACCATGGTCCTCAAACCCAATGATGAATACGGGGGCAAGGGGGTGGTGATGGGATGGACGGTCGATCAGGACGAGTGGGAGCAGACGGTGGCGGTGGCGCTGGCGCAGTCCTACGTGGTCCAGGCGGCCGTTGAGGTGCCTCGAGATTCCTATCCGGTGGCGGTCGGGGACGAGGTGGAGATGCTCACCCTGGCCAAGGACATGGACCCGTATCTCTTCGACGGCCGAGTTGGCGGGCTCTTGATCCGGCTGTCCTCCTCAGCTCTTCTGAATCTCACGGCGGGTTCGGGCAGCGTGGTGCCCGCCTTTCTGGTGGAGGGTCAAATATGAGTGGCGACTGGCTCACCCTGGGCGTCGAGGAGGAGTTTCAGATCATCGACCGTCAGGGCCAGCTGCGGTCCCACATTGAGACCCTGCTGTCGGAGGCGGCCCCCCTGCTGGGGGAGGACGTGAAGGCGGAGATGCTCCAATCGGTGGTTGAGGTCGCGACGCCGATCTGTGCGGACGTGGCCGAGGTACGCCACCAGGTCACCAGGTTGCGGCGCGCGGTGGCGGACCTGCTGGCGCCGTTCGACCTACGGATCGCCTCCGCCGGCACCCACCCCTTCGCCGACTGGCACGAGCAGCAGGTCACCGATCTCGAACGGTACAAGATGCTCGAGGAGGAGATGCAGGACGTGATCCGCGAGCTCTTGATCTTTGGGATGCATGTGCACGTAGCCATCCCGGATCCCGAGCTGCGGATCGAGATAGCCAATGAGGCCAGGTATTTCCTGCCCCACCTGCTGGCCCTCTCCACCTCCAGCCCCTTCTGGATGGGGCGCCAGACCGGGCTCAAGAGCTACCGCAGCGTAGTGTGGTCGCGGTTCCCCAGGACCGGGATACCACCTGACTTCAGCTGCTACGACGAGTTCGAAAACTACACCGAGCTGCTGGTCACTACCGGCAGCATCGACGACGGCAAGAAGGTTTGGTGGGACCTCCGCCCCCACTGCCACTACCCGACCTTGGAGTTCCGGGTCTGCGACGCGGTCACCAAGGTGGACGAGGTGGTATGCCTGGTCGGCCTCATTCAGGCGATCTGCGGAAAGCTGCTCAAGCTCCGGCGCTCCAACCTGGGCTTCCGCAAGTACCTGCCCAATCTGATCGCCGAGAACAAGTGGCGTGCGCTCCGTCACGGGTTGGACGGCCAGCTTATCGACTTCGGCAAGGTCCAGGAGGTTCCGATGCGTCAGTTGGCCCTGGAGCTGCTGGAGTTCGTGGACGATGTCCTGGACGAGCTGGGTTCCAGAAACGAGGTGGAATATCTCAAGCGGATGCTGGCCGAGGGCAGCAGTGCGGACCGACAGCTGCTGTGCTACCAACAGACCGGGTCACTTCCCGCCGTGGTCGAACAGCTGGCCGCCGAGACCATGCTGGGGGTCGCTCCGGTGGCGCCGGCGGAGCCGACCCTGGAGAGCCTCTTCTCGGACTGACGTCAGCAGAAACGGGGCAGGTGGTGGGCGAGCTGGTTTCGCCAGGAGGGCCAGTCATGGGGCACGTCGCCGCCCCAAAGGTCGAGCTGGTGAGGGATCCCCTTGGCTGCCAGCACTCCGGCGAGGGCCCGGGTGGACTCCAGGGCTCCGGTGGTGTCCTCCCACATCCCCTGCCCGCAGATGAGCAGCAGGTACGCCCGCCGCCGCAGCCACTCTAGGTGGTCGCCCTCGGCATTGGCCAGGTAGTCCATCGGATTGTTGAAATAGCTTTCGCTGCCTCGCTCCCAGCCGCCGCCGACCACCGCCACGTCGTAGACCCCGGACATGCAGATCGCCCTGGGGAACAGGTCGGCCCGCTTCAGACAGAAGTTGGCGGCATGGTAGGCACCGAAGCTGCAGCCGATCAGACCGATGTCGAGCGGTCCTCCGCAATCCTGGTAGATCGCCGGGACCACATGGTTGACCACCCAATCCTCAAAGCGCCCGTGCTGGCGGGCCCGCTGCTCCAGGGAGAGCTCGGGATTGCGCCAGGAGTGGTGGTCGAAGCTGTCAACGCAGTAGAGCTTGACCCGGCCCTCCTCCAGGAGCCAGCCCACCGCATCGACCACCCCTCGCTCCTCGAAGTCCTGCGCCCTGCCCATGTCGGTGGGGAAGACGATCATGGGTTGTCCGTAGTGACCGTAGGCCATCACGGTTGCCGGACCCGCACCCTCCGACTGCACCACCCAGCGATCCCGGCGCATCAGACGGGTCTCACAGGGTCTTCCAGAGCGATGTCAGCAGCTGGCTGAGGGACGGGTCCAGGGCATCGCGCCAGGCGATCCAGTTGTGGGCGTCGCGGACCCGGCGTAGCTGGCTGCGATAACCGAGGCGTCTAATGGTGGCGGCCATGGCGGTATTGGCCAATAGCGCCTCCTCGACGGTCCCGCAGGTGAGCAGCACCGGGGCGGTCGCAGCGGCGCGGGCCGCGGAGTGGACCAGGTCGGTGAACTGGCAAATCCTCTCCATATGCTCAAAGCTGAGGTTCTGGGAGAAGTAATGGTGATTGAAGACGCTTGCCGACTGCAAGAAGAGGCCCCCCAGGAGGTCCGGCGCGGTCCACTGCGTGTGCAGCATGGCGAGGCCACCCAGGCTCGCCCCCATGCCCACCCGGGCGGCCGGCTCCGGCGGAATCGCCACCAGCTGCTGCAGGTGGGGCAGCACCTCGTCGCGGAGGGAGCGGACGAAGTCCCGGGAAGCGGAGTAGTCCCGGTCGCGCTGCACGGGATGCAGCAGGGCGGCGCGCATTGGGGGCAGCGCCCCGGTGCTCAGCTGATGGTCGAGGAACTGCGTGAGCGCAGAGTACTCGTCGTATTCCAGGCCGTCCAAAACGATCAGCAGGGGCAGCGGCTGTTGCCGCGAGGTTCCCGGGGCTGACCAGAGCCGGCAGCGCGTGGCCCCCTCCAGGATTGGACACGGGATGTCGAAGTCGACGGTGTCCCCCCGAGGATAGGGTGCCACCGTGGTCCAGTTCGGGGCCCGATACTCAGGGAACTCGATCACCGACTTGTCTCCGAACGGCCCGGGAGCCCGCGTCCGGTTGCCCGGATCTGGGCCCAGCTCCCAATGACCGTCCCGATGGCGGTACTGGAACAGATACTCCATGCGATCCACGGGCGGCCTGGGGATCGCCACCTGGTAGCCGCCCTCGGCGGCGATGAGCCGGGGTCCCTCCCTGGGCCACATCACCTCCTGGTAGAGGCTGACCCCCAGCACCTCGGGTCCTGGGTCGGGGAGCCGGAAGGTGACCCCGTCTGTCTTCACGATGGGGCCATCGGTCTCGAGTCCGAGCATGCTGCGACCTTACCCGGTCTTGGTGAGGCGGACGGCTGTCCCTACCTCGCGTCCGCCAGGATGCGGCGGGCCAGGAGTGCGCGCGCGGCCACCATGGTGGCCGCTCCCAGCAGCATCTCCCCGCAGGCCACAGCCCAGGCTGCGGGATAGCCCACGTGACTGACCAGGACGCCAAAGCCCAGTGGGCCGACCACACTCCCCAGGCGCCCGCCGGTCTGGGTGATCCCGCTGGCGCGCGCCGGGCTCAGGGGGTGGGTGTGGACCACCGCGAAATTGAACAGCCCGTTCCACCCCCAGCCGATCCCGAAGGCGACCACCGCCCCGGGGATGAAGAGGAGGGGCCAGGCCAGCTCCGCGCCCAGGGCCAGCAGGCAGAATCCGGCGGCGCCGGCCAGCATCATGGTGATGACGAAGGCCAGATGGCGGCCGCCTCTGCGGTCGGCAAGATGCCCGACCGAAACCCTGACCACCACCGCGCTCGCACTGGCCAGAGCTGCGAGCAGGCCGGCCTCCGCCGGGCTCAGGCCGTCGGCCACCGCGGAGCTGACCAGGAACGCTCCCAGGGATGAGCAGGCGGTCAAGGTGAGTCCGAAGCCGACCGCGAGGGCGGCCAGCGGCAGGGTGGGTTCGTGACGGCGGCTGAGGGCGGCGCGGTGGCGCTGAGCCGCCATTGACAGCCGGGGGTGGGGCAGGGCCAGGATTCCCACCGCCGCCAGACAGGCCGCTCCCACGAATGCCCAGCGCCAGCCCACGGTGAGAGCCACCGCGGGAACCGCCAGTCCGCCGAGCAGGAACGCCAGTGGCACCGAGGCCTGCTTGATCCCGAACGCGAGGCCCTGGCGGCGAGAATCGATGCGCCGAGCGAGAAAGAGGTTGGCAGCCACCTGGCCTCCGGAGCTGGCGGCTCCGGCCAGCACCAGGGCTGCCGCCAGCTCGGGCCAGGCGTGGACCGCTGCCGCGATCAGGAGCATCACCAGCCCGCTGACGGCGGTCGCATAGCGCAGCATCCGCAGGCCGCTGAACTCTTCAGCGAGCCGGCCCGAGGGGATCGCGAAGACGGTGCTGCCGACGTAGCTGCAGCCGACCACCACCCCCAGCTCGGCGGGGCCGAAGTGGAGACTGTGACGAAGCTGGACCGCCAGAGTTCCCACCAGAAAGGTGGGTAGCGTGATCGAGGTGACGGCGGTCACCGTCGACCAGAGATCGCGGCTTCCCGCTCCCGCTCCCCCAGATCCGGTCGCATCCTCGTCGGGCTCGCGCTCAACCATGCTTGGTGATTCTGGGGCAGGGTCAGCTTCGCTCGCCGAGATCTGACCCTCCTCGGCCAGATCGGACGGACCACGTGGGCCTCACACCCGAGGGCAGCCCGGCAAAGACTCCAGCTCGGACCGGCCGCGAAGCGAAGGGGTTGAGGTGATGGTGGGGGAGCCGGACTGCGGTGCCGCCCATCCTGGATTTGGAGCGGGCCGGCCACAGCACCAGTGACGACTACTTCTACTCCTCGCTTCAGTCGCCGCCCGAAAGTCGGATCTCCGGCTGGCGCCACTCTACTGGTCCGACCGGCTCGGCAGACGGAGTGGCCGTTGCCGTTAGTGAGGTGGTGCCGACCACCGCTTTGGGCAGGATGGCAGGGGAGCAAGTACTCTCACCGAGCGCTGGCGAGATGATCCACCGCCGGAGCTGACCTGGGCGGGCGGAGCCGCCGCCATGGCGAGGCGGCGCCCCTCACCCCCAGGAGCGCGGCTGCAGGAGATCAGATGGGAGGGCGTATTGTGAGGACTCAGGTTCATGGGAGATGGTTCTGGAGTCTGAACATGTGATCCAGCCGGGTGCGCCGCCCGAAGTAGCTGGAGAACAGATGATGGTGGAGTCAGTCGCCTTCAGCGGCGTGGGGTTGTCGGGCGGCGACACCGATGCCCAGCTCATGTGGCGGTTGCGCGCCCAGGACGAGTCGGCGCTGGGAGCTCTCTATGACCGCCACGCCGGGGTCGCCTACGGGCTCGCCCTGAGGATGCTGCGCGACCATGCCGCTGCCGAGGAGGTGGTGCAGGACGCCTTCGTGTCCTTGTGGAAGCGGGCCGCCGCCTACGCCCCTGATCGGGCCAGCGTGCGCACCTGGCTGTTGACCATGGTCCGCAGCCGCGCCATCGACAGGTTGCGTCGGGTGACGGCCAAGGAGCGCGACAGTGCCCTCGATGACGGGGCAGAGTTGGTCGCGGTGAGCGACACCTGGCGGCTGGCCGCGGAAGGAATGCGTGCGGACGCGGTCCGGCGGGCGCTGACCGAGTTGTCCCCGGAGCAGCGTCAGATCCTGGAGTGGGCCTATTTTGGGGGCATGTCACAGGCTGAGATAGCGGAGCGCACCGGGATCGCGGTGGGCACCGTCAAGAGCCGGACCCGCCTCGCACTTGAGCGCCTCCGCCGGCTGCTGGCGGACAGCGTGGCGGCCGAGGCGCCCGAGCTATGAGCAAGCACACCGTTGGAGAGACCCGCTTGACCTGCGATCAGACCCAGGATCTGCTGGGCGCCTTCGTGCTCGATTCCCTGGACCAGGGCCAGGAGATAGAGGTGAGGTCCCATCTGGAGTCCTGTCCAGCCTGCCGCGAGGAGGCCGAGGAACTGCGCGCCACCGCCATGTCGATTGGGGAAGTGGTCGAGCCGGTAGCTCCGCCCGCTCAGCTCAGGGAGCGAATCATGCGCGAGATTCAGCGGCCGAAGCTGGAGCCGGTCGCGGCTCCGGCGGAGCCTGTCCGCGCCTGGTGGGCGAGACCCAGAGCGGCCTGGGGCGTGGCGGCGGTGGCCGCCATGCTGATGTTGGCCGCAGGAGGCTGGGGGCTGAGCGAGCACTTCTCGGCTCCGGGGGCGACTTCCAACGGAACCTTGGCTGCCACTGCGCTGAACCCGGTGGACCGCCTGATCGCCAGCGGTCAGGCCCAGGTGGTGCCCCTGAGCCCGACCAGCGACACCGCGGCCAAGGCCGCCTTGGTGACTGATCAGGCGACCGGCGCGACCTATCTGCTGCTCTCCGGGGTTCCCGCTCTGCACTCCGACCAGGCCTACACCCTCTGGTACATGGCGCTCCAGAACGGGCGTCTCAAGGCGGTGGCGGTGGGTGACATGACCAGGCCGGGCGCGTACCGCATGCCGCGCTCACCCCGGGGCTTCTCCAAGATCGCGATCACCAGGGAGCCAGCTCCCCACGACACCGTGCCCCGGGGCCCGGTGCTGATGGAAGCCACACTCGCCTGAGCGCCGCCGCCCGGTCCGACGGGCGGATGTGATCCAACGGCCGCTGCGGTGCGTATCCGCTTGCAGACATGGTCAGCCGGACGAGAAGCGGAATTTGAGGCATGCAGCAGTGAGTGAGCTAGATTGCGTCCGGCGCCCGACCGAGGGCGTCATGGTCGACATCGGGCCGGGGCACGGTGCCCTCATCATCCTGGCCGAGCCGTCCATGCTCGGTGAGGAGCTGGAGATCAGCCGGGAGGCGGCTCCCACCCAGCGCCGACACGTCTTTGTGCTGATGCGATCACTCCCCCGCAAGACCGTGTTTGCGGCGGTGTTCCCCCGGCTTCCCGCGGGTCGCTACCTGCTTTGGGGGCAGGCGGACCAGATCGTTGCCACCGCCGAGGTCCAGGAGGGGTCGGTAGCGACCGTGACCTGGCCCGGCCATGCCCTCGACCACAATCTCGCCGGGGCGGCGGGCCCCGGGCACGAGTCAACCGTCGTCGCGTTCACACAAGGAGTCTGAGATGCTCGCACCCTCGCACATAGTGCTGCTCGGTCTGGTAATCCTGCTGGCATTGGTCGTCTTCGGTCCCAAGCGTCTTCCGGAGCTGGGGCAGGGGGTTGGTCGCGCCATCCAGGAGTTCAAGCACGCTTCCAGCCAAGCGGCCAGCGGCTTCAACTCCACCAGCGCGGAATTGAAGAGCGCCATCTCTTTGAATCCCGCGGTCACCCCGGAGATGACCCCGGTGGCGTCGTCGGCCAACGGTGCAGCCCCGGTGGCAACCCCCACCACCGACCCGAGTCAGGCTAACTGACCGGGCCCGGATAGGCATGGCCACGCAACCCCTCCAGGCTCCCCTAGCGCCGGGCCGCCACTTCGGTGGCGACCCGGCCGAGGAGCCACAGGCCCTGACGCTGGTGGAGCACCTGGAGGATCTGCGCCGGGTGGTGATCATCTGCCTGATCGCCTGGGTCGGGGCCAGCGCCCTGGCGTTCGCCTTCAACCACGCCCTGATCCAGATCCTGGAGCATCCCCTGGCCCTGGCGCTCAGCCACCGCTCAGGATCCCCCTTCGGCAACAAGATCATCGTCACCAGCCCGTTGGAAGGGCTTTCAATCCCCTTCAAGGTGGCGGCGGCCGCCGGAATCGTCATCTCGCTGCCGGTTATCGCTTGGCAGGTGTGGACCTTCATAGCCCCGGGCCTGACCCGCCACGAGCGCCGCCTCTTCGGCCCGTTCATCGCCGGCACCTTGCTGTGCTTTGGCCTGGGCGCCACCTTTGCGTACTTCGTCATGCCGGTCGGGCTCAACTTTCTGGCCACCTTCTTGGGCAACGACGCCGTCTACCTGCCGGACCTGGGGTCCTACCTCAGCTTCTTCGCGCTGGTGATCGTGGTCTTCGGGGTCGCCTTCGAAATGCCGGTGGTGCTGTGCCTGTTGGGGGCTTTGCGGATTGTGGACAGTCGCAAGCTGCGCCACTGGCGCAAGATCGCCTACTTCTCAATCGTGGCCGTCGCCCTGGTGATAACCCCCGGGGCGGATCCCTTCACCCCCACCTTCCTTTCGGTCGCCCTCATCATCCTGTATGAGAGCAGCATCCTGGTGATCCGTCACGCCATGCGCCGCTAGGGGCGTGCGTCAGTACCTTCCCAGCGGCCCAGCCTCTCTGGAGATCGTCGCTCGCTGGAGCGCACCAGCGCAGCAGTGATAGCGCTGTTGCGCTATATTAGCGCCATGGCCACGATCCAGATTCGTGACATTCCCGAGGAATCGTATGAGGTGCTTCGTCGTCGGGCCCGCCGGGAGGGACGGTCCCTGCAGACATACCTCCGCCAGGAGATCATCGACCTGGCGGTCCGGCCGACCAAGGCGGAGGCGCTGGCGAGGATAGAGGCCGTACTTCAGCGCGTCCAAGGGGAAGAGCCAACCGCGGATTCGGTGCTGGCCGACATCGGCGCTGAGCGCCGCTGAGGCTAGGCCGCTCCATGGCGATAGTGGTAGACGCCTCCGCGCTGGCGCTGGGCGTCCTGGGACGCTCGCCGACCCACCGCTCGCTTCGGTTGCGGCTGGCCGGGGAGACCTGCCATGCCCCCCACCTCCTCGATGTTGAGATCGGCAGCGTTTTGCGCGGGCGCACGCTTCGAGGCGAGCTAACCCCGGCAGTCGCCGAAGCCCTTCTGCTGTCGGCCGCCCCTCTGATCGACCACCGGTATGAGATGACCCCGAGCCTTGCCCGGGCCGCCTGGGCCCTGCGTGACAATCTGAGCTTCTACGACTCCCTCTACGTGGCCCTGGCGCAGGCGCTGTCGGTTCCGCTTCTGACTGCTGACGTTCGGCTGTCCCGGGCGCCAGGGCTTCCCTGCGCGGTGGAGCTGGCGGTGTGATCGGCAGCACAACCTCCCAGGGCATTGGAGCGGACTCCGCATACTCAGCTTCCAAACCCTGGCTGGTCGACGGCCGATCCACGCCCGGCTAGACCCAATACCGTTTAGTTAAGGAGGGG
>JAKAVU010000069.1 GCA_021817185.1 bacterium | reverse complement strand
GACGAGGTGGCCGAACTGACGGTTCGCGACCTCGGCGACGACCGGGCCGCCCGGGCCGCCCAACAGGCGGCCACCGGGCGGCTCTGTGAGATCGCCAGGCTCGGGAGATCGGTGGACATCCACCTCGTCTGCTGCACCCAGAGACCGGATGCCGAGGCGGTGCCGGGGCAGCTGAAGGCCAACCTCGACGGCACCGTGGCCTTCCGGGTCAGAGCCGCCCTGAACAGCCTCATCCTGATCGACAGCGACAGAGCCTCGCTGCTGCCGGCGCACCCGGGCCGGGCGGTCTTCGCCCACGAGGCGGTGGAGGTGTTCCAGGCGGTCGACTGCTCGGTGGAGGAGAGCCGGGAGCTGCTGCTCGGCAGGTGGGGTTCCGGGAGGGTCCGACCGACCACTGGCCCTGTCACACAGTGGTCGGAAAATACATGCCCCACTTCAGACGAGCTCTCGGACCCATCGTGATGGACGAGCTCAGGATCCTGAGTGCTGGCGTGGACACGCTCCATTGCTCCGTCCGAGGGGAGCTGCAGGACGGGCTGCTGGCCTTCCTGGAGGCGCTGAAGGCGGAGGCGCAGCGCACCAAGGAGGTCCAGGTGGTCACCTGGGGGGAGCAGTCCCTCTCGGTCGCGCTCCGTCCCCACGGCTGGCGGAGCTATCCGTTCTGGGCCAGCTCCCCCAACATCGAGGTGGCGATCGGCGGTGCGGCTCCGTTCCCGCCGGTGTTCATCCAGGCTCACTCAGCCTACCTCCACTCACGCGGTCCGGACCGGGCCGTGGCTGAGATCTCGGAGTGGCTGGCCGCGAACGTGACGCGAGCCGAGCCTGTGCTCGGGATCTCCCGTCTCGACCTGTACTGCGACACCGAGAACTGGTCGCCCCCCATGGACAACTTCGACCGATTTCACTGCCGGGGAGTCTGCCGCCGGGTGTACTCGATGCCGGCCCAGGACCAGGCTCTGAGCGCTTGGGAGTTCGGCGACCTCTGGCGCGCCGCCGTCAGCGTTGTGGTGGCGGGGCATTCGATCTCCTCGCACACGCTCCTCTGGGCCGCTTTCGTAGTGGGTGCGACTCCGTGAGCAACGCAGGTGGACCCAGGATGGCGGATGAGGCGCTCTGGACGGTCCAGGATCTGCAGCAGTACCTCAGGGTGGGGCGGACGCTCACATGGACGCTGATCGCTCGAGGTGAGATACCGGTTGTGCGGGTGGGGCGTGCCATCCGCCTCCGGCCAGCCGACGTGCGAGCCTGGACAGCCCGCCAGGCGGGGGTGGCGGAGTCGGAGCTGCCGCCGCCCTCCCGTACGGGTGACGGCCGGCGGTCTTCCTCTTCACGCGCCCTCGCACCTCGGCGGAATCCACCCGATTGATCCCCGCGCCAAGCCGCAGGCTGGCGCCGCAGTCTCCTGACGACGTGCTGGAAGTCACATGCTCCCATGTCAACGCCTCGGTCATGCCTCGGGGCCCCGCTCTACTGACTAACTCTCCGCGTGTCGTATTGGCCAGCGAAGTGCGCCGACTACTGACTGACCTACCGACTGTCGCACGGACGGAGGGGAACCTTGGTGGCATCTGGCGGCACTCTGTGAGATCAAGGATGGTCGGCCCGGTGGGACTTCAACCCACGACCTGAGCCTTGCACGAGTCCGCGCGACCAGCGACCGCGGTTGACGGATCAATCACCACTGGGCCGAACTCACCGGCCGCGAGCCGTTCCTCGAGCGGGCCAACATCAGAAAGTTGGGAAGCCACGCTCGCCGCACTTCGTGGTCACTCCCTCCAGCGAGGTGATCCGGCGAACCTCAGCTCCGAGCCCATCACGGCGCGGTCAGAAGGTGTCCACCAGCCCATGTCACCTTCCCGCTATTGCGTGACGGGGTGTCGACTTCCGTGGCCATGCGCCTGCCCAGTTAGGATGGGCGCATGACCGACCAGCCGGACCTCCGAACCGTGCTGGAGGAGCACATCGATGCCTTCAATGCTCACGATACCGAGCGACTCCTCAGAGGCTTCGCCGAGGAGATCACCTGGCACACCGGCTCCGACGTGGTCAACGGGCGGGACGCGCTGCGGACAGTGTTCGACGACTGGCTCTGGGCCCGTGCTCCACGCCTGGAGGTGTTGCATCTGGTCGTGGACGGGGATTGCGCGGCGATGGAGTGCGTCGAGCACATGGTCCTCGACGGGAGGCCAGTCGAGGACCCGATCGCGCCCTTCTTCACTGCCCGCAGAGGACTACTCACGTCTGTGCGGGTGTACCGGGAGGGAAGTGCCCATCTTTCGGACCCAGCCCCTTCCCCTCGGGCAGATCCGGCAGGCGCCGAAGACGCCGTCGTTCGCGTACAGGCGCTCAACAGCGGGGCTATCTGCCGTCGCGTCCTCGGTGAGCTCACCGAGTGGTTCGCGATCGAGGAGGCTGTCGACCACTACGTCGGCGTCGCCGACCGGTCGCCGACTTTGATTGCGTCGATCGGAGCTGAAGACGTGGGCTTCCTCACGACGGTCCAGCACAGCCGCTACGCGGCGGAGATCTACGTGATGGGCGTACGCCCGGCCTTCCGGCGCCGCGGTGTCGGAAGGCGCCTCGTCGAGTCTCTGGAGCATCAAGCGCTCGCGCAAGGCATTGAGTACCTTCAGGTGAAGACCTTGAGCGAGCGGCGACCCCACCCCGGCTACGCTGCCTCGCGCGCCTTCTACGTCGCGTGCGGCTTCAGACCGCTCGAAGAGTTCCCGGCGCTGTGGGGTCCGGAGAACCCAGCTCTCCAACTCGTGAAGTGGCTTGGGTAGTGAGCGCCTGGGACAGAGGGGGCGCCCACTCCCGGCGCTATGGGCGTGCTGCACCTCTCGCTGAGCGGTACGTTCGGGGAACACCCGATAGCAGCGAGCTGGGTCACCCGAACAGCGGCAAGAGTCCAGCGCCAGTACCGAGCATCGAGAACTCCTCCTTCTCGGGCTGCTGGCGGCCCGTGCCGATGTGCGCCGTGATGGCGATGCTTCGGGCGAACCTGACCACTCGTGGTAAGGCGCCTCAGGACGCTCATCCAGTCTCACCGCTCAGCTGGCCCGCATCAAGCTGTGCCGGGCGGATACCGGCTTTCTGGAGGTGGGTCCACCCGAAGCTGGGTGGATGGCCCAGCATCGGTGATGGCAGGCAGCGTTACGGTGGCGCATCGGCTGGGTTGAGAGCTGAGCTTAGGCCAATGGGAAGGGAGCGATGGCTCAGTTGCCGAGCCCCACTCTCCAGGCCGAGCCGGCCAGAGCAGGCCCTCACATACTCCGCGCCGACCAGCAGCACGTCGCGCGGCGGCCGCGAGTCGGCGAATCGCAGAGGCAACCGCCTGCCACCGCAGCACTTTGAGGAGGTGGCGCAGGTGTACCGACGTGCGCTGGAGCTTGGCGGGTCGCCACTCCGGGCTGTCGAGCAGGCCTTCCACGTCAGCCGTCCCGGCGCTTCGAAATATGTGCGCCAGGCGCGGGAGCGTGGCCTGCTCGGTTACCCGTCCGGGCCTGGTGTGGCAGGTGCGAACGCGCCCGCCAGCCCGATCAGGAAGCGTCGAGCAGGTGCAGCGTGACACGCCGCCACTACCGGCCCAGGCTTTACGTTCGCCTACCCTGGGTTGGCCGCGTGCCGCTGGTACTCGTGCTCGTGGCGGTGCTGCTTGTGCTCGTCTGGCTAGGGTTGGCATGAGCCGCCGTGGCCCCGGCGAGGGCTCCGTCTATCAGCGCTCGGATGGCCGCTGGGTCGGCTCCGTCACGCTTGGATGGGGCAGGGCCGGCCGGGAGCGCCGCTCTGTCTACGCCGCCACCCAAGCGGAAGCGCTGGCGAAACTTCGCGCGCTCAAACAGCAGACGGCCTCTGGGCTGCCTTCAGTCGATGGTCGCACCAGCGTGTCAGCCTATCTCGATACCTGGCTGGAGTCGGTTGCTTCACGGGTCCGCCCGCGGACCATGCGGCACTACCGCTACATGAGCGCCCTTATCTCCCGGCAAATAGGGTCGCTCAAGCTGGCTGCCCTCTCGCCGCAGGATGTGGCTGCGATGCTCGCCAAGATGCAGGCGTCGGGGCTCAGCCCTCAAACGTGCGCTCATGTGCGCGCGACCCTCCGAACCGCCCTCGCGGACGCCGAGAGGTGGGGCCAGGTCGGGCGCAACTCCGCTCAGCTTGCCTCAGCGCCCAGGGTGCCGCACCAGCCGCCGCGCATCCTCACGCCTGAGCAGGCCCAGGCTCTACTCGACGCACTGCACGACGACGGGCTCCGACGGATGGCAACCGTCGCTGTCCACACTGGCCTCAGGCAAGGTGAGCTGCTCGGGCTCAGGTGGCAGGACGTGGCAGAGGGTGAGCTACACGTCACCCAAGCCCTCCAGCGCCTCGGTGGGGAGTACCGGCTGGTGGAGGTCAAGAGCCGCACCAGCAGGCGCACGGTGCCACTGACAGCCGATGCCGTGGAGGCGCTCGCCCAAGAGCGCCAGTGCCAGCTTGAGGCTCGGCTCGCAGCCGGTGGCCGGTGGCGGGAGCCGATCCCCGGCCTGGCCTTCACCACGGCGACGGGAGCGCCTCGGAGCGGGAGCGCGATCACCCACCAGTTCGCTGGGGCGCTCTCGGCCGCCGGACTCCCGCCGATGCACTGGCACCACCTGCGCCACGCCTTCGCCGGGCTCATGCTCGCCTCCGGAGCCGACTTGAGCACCGTCTCCAGCCTGCTCGGGCATACCTCTGTGAACCTCACGGCCAGCACCTACGCCGGGGTCATTCCATCGCTCAAGCGCCAGGCGGCCGACCGCTTGGGCGCGTTGCTCCAGCGGACCACGTGAGACCTCGGCTATCCTGCTCCAGCTGACTCATGCCGAGGGAGCCCGGCCCGTGTACACGGCCCATGCTCGTGATCGCATGAGGCAGCGCCGGATATCGGACGACGAGGTGGAGACGGTGCTTGCTGACCACCACACGACCTACCCCGACCGGGAGGGTACCCTGATCGTGATACCCCATCGTGGAGGCCGTAGTGGAAGTCCCATCTGTACAATCCCAGGGTGGCACACGGGCTCCCGCGTCATTCTCGACGAGGCTCACGCACCGCCGAGTGCTGGCATGGCGGGAATCTTGAAGCCTCCTTCCGAACCTGGGCCTGACCGCCCCGCCACGTTGGCGCGTTGGCCCCATGTGAGCCACTGGCTCACGCGCATTCAGGCAGAGCCTCCGTGGAAAGTGTGCCATTCGCAACCTGGGGCTGGCCCCGAGCCAGCCGTCTGGAGGGCTGGCGGGTTGGCGAGTGGGGGCGATCGTGGTTCACTGCCGTGGTGACAACATATTCGGATCGGCCCCCTGCATCTACTGGACTCATCCGCGTGGTGCATCGCAGTAGGCTGTCGCAGGCTGCCAGCTTCATTCCGGCAAAGGAACAAGCAACACATGATGCACGGTGAGTGCTACAGATGCGGCAATCCAATTGAAGCTCGAGTGAAGTTCTGGCGGCGGCGACGACTCTGCTCGAATTGCGTTGAAGTCAGTGTGACACGGCGGCAAGCACAGGTCCGGGAGGAGGTCCACCAAGACCAGCGGACGATCGGCCATGAGTTGCTCGGGCCATGGCATGACCGCAAGTACGAATCCGGTCCGAGGTCGAGGCGATAGTTCCGCGGTTCCCTGACGACCAAGGGGGCGTCACCCCGTGAAGCTTTCGGTACGTTCCTCCTGGCGTGGAGGTGACGCGCACCAAAGTGAAAGTCAACGAAGAGGTCCAGTTCGTCCTTCCTCCTGGCGGGTACGTCTTGGACGTCGGTGCCTCCTGGATTTCGGTCGAGGTAGCCGTTCGACCCGGCGAGACGTCTGTTAAGGACATTCCTGGAACCTGCCTATGAGCCGGTGCCCGAATCCGGCTTGGTTGAGAGACCAGCACAGGTGCACCAGCGCCACGGCACTCAGGTGGTTACCCCTAGGCTCGATTACCAATTGGAACTGGATCCGTGGCAAGTGTGCTCGCCTGCGACTGGCCCCGGAGGTTCGTCGAGCGGATGGCACAGCGTCACGCTGCCCGTCATCCCATCGCCCTGTGGTCATGCCGCCGGTCGGGCGACAAGTTGGTGTGCATCTGCAGAATTTCGAAACCGTCTGGAGGGCTAAGACGTTCAGAGAGGGCATGGGACCGATTGGCCCGCGTTCGACTGCCATGGTTGGCCTCAGCTTGGCGGTCCTGGTGCTCATGACGGCTTGTGGCGGGTCACTTCTAGGGATATCCCGTCAAAAGGCGGTGGCATTGGCAAGGGTTCGAGCGCAGCAGGTGTCGTCCACCCCAGTCAGCCTGGTCAGGGCGGCTTCAGGTCCTTCGGGCGCCTTTCAGACTGGGACCCCCCGCCCGCATCGCATGGTGTGGGCTGTCACCTTTAGTGGAACCTTCACGCCTCCGTCGTGCGGCCCAGCGGGATTGCCGCCACACACGTGTCCTTTGTCAGTGCACACAGTTCGCATCTTCCTGGATGCTGGCTCGGGTGCATTCATATTTGGGGAGTATCCGGTAAAGACCCCGTGAGCGCCTGCCTTGCTTGCTCCACGCGGAGCAGGGCTGGCTCGCTACCACGGACAGGCCGATTACAGAGTGCGTCACTGTTTCGACCCGCTGATTCGACAGCTCTCCGCGTCAGCCGTCTTCAGCTGTCAAGCCATCGACTAGGAGCTTCGCCAAGCATCCCTCGCCGCGCTGAGTGCCAGACCCACCTACGGCGCTCTCAACCGTTCGGGACGGTATAGCCATTACTCGAGTCGCAGACAAGGCGGTGAGGAGTTGGTCATCTTCGTCATGCACCCAAGGTCCAAGCAGGGCGTCTGGCGACAAGGGGTTGACATGAAGAGTGCGCAGCTGTAAATCAGGTAACGTGATCAGATTCCCTCGGCTGAGACCGCGCACCGGTGTTCCTGTGGCTCCGGGCGGCCAAGAGCCGTCCCTGGAACCGCCGAAGGCCACCACCCAACTGGATGCTCGAAGTGACTCGTCGCGGACAGTGGTGATCCGAGTTCGAGTCACGGTGCCGTTGTTGGCCGTTGCGGTGATGATGGCTACCGCGCTGCTGACGGGCTGTGCCAGCGCCCCGACCCTCAACAAGCCCACGGGCCACGACCATGCGGTCAGAGGTCCGTCTTCGGTAGACGTGAGCGGCGTTCTTCTGGTGACCGGCGGTGCTGTTGCTACTAATGGTCCGACCGCGACTCCAGTGTCCGACGGAATAGTCACTTTCCGGTTGGAAACTGACCTGGGCTCATCTTCAGTGAGCGTCCGGACCGCCAAGGACGGCGAGTTCCACATCCACCTCCAGCCGGGCGTCTATCGGGTTGATGCGGCCTTCTCAACGTACCCCGACGCGCTCTCGGGCTCCTTCGGCCCGTTCCGGATTCAGTCGGGGCACAACGTGCCGCTGAAGCTGACTCTAGCAGCCATGTAGGGCAGCAGCGCTGGCTTCAGAGTGAGGGGACGGGAAGTGCCCATGTCGATCATCGGGAAGGTATGCCTCTCGCCTCCGAGCCGGCCAGGGGCTCCCTTTGCTTCTGGGTGCCGGCCCGATCCAGAGATCGAGAATAGTGCTGAGTGAAGGAGATGAGCGCCCGTGATCCTGGCCCTGGCTACAGCGGGAGTCGCCTCGCTCCTCTGGGGTCTGGCCATGTCCACTCCTCGCTCATGACGGAGCCCACCGAACCATCACTCCCCCTGTCAGTCTCCCGCTATCCGGGCATTGGGTACTGGGAAATATAGACTTCCCACTTGGTCTTGGCACTGACATGTAGCATAACCACTACTTCAGAGCCAGGGCTGCTGCCGAAGTTCGCTCCAGAAGTCTCGGACTGCTTGCACGCTGCGAACGGCATCGGTGGGCCGCTATTCACGGCAAGCGTCGGCGTGCCTGGGCCGACGCACCAGAAAGCCACAAAGAATGCGTTGGACGGAGCTGTGAACTTTACCTGAGTGGGCCCTGTTCCGAAACGAGGAGCGACGATAGTGGGGCCGTGCCCGTCCTGACTAAGGTTAGGTGGGGTCGATGACGGCGATGCCGGCGGCGAGATCAATGGACGGGGGTGGGCCGAGCCACAGCCTGTCGCACCAGTTGTGATTAGAGTCAGGCACGCCAGCACCACGAACAGCTTGACAGGCAACCGGATAGGCCAGGCCAAACGGGGCAAAGTACTTCTACGATCCCTTAGGTCTGACACTCTACCTATGATGCTCATTAAAATAACATCCCCCCAACGGGACTCCAATGCTGGAGGCTGTCGTCGCGGGCGCGACTGGTGAGCATCTACTTGCCGTTCGGCGCCTGAGTGCGGCGAAGGTGGTCCGCAAGAATGGTCTCGCTTGCCTTCCGCGCTCGCCCCCTGTACACAATCGTAGGGTGGCGTGAAGCTGGTGCTACCAAGTACCCGGAGGCTGTCTTGGTGCCCGCTGGCTTCGCCGGTCCGGTCGTTGGGCCCCTTCCTGACACAGGCGCGCATAGCGGTCATAGGATAGGGGACGTACTGCAGGTGACGCCGGGCCAGCGCCGAGGCGGGTCGGAGCCTCTCTAGAATGGGCCGACCGGCGTTCCGCTCGTTCCATTGAAGAGGCTCCAGAGCGTACCCATGTGGGTGGTGCCAGCGTACAGCAGAACGGATGTCGCGTAACAATTCCTCCTCTGCGCTTGATACCCGCCGGAGCTGGCCTACAATGCGACTGTGGCCAATTCAACTCGCGCCGATCCAGAGGGGACGGGAGTGACGCCCCGGGTGTTCGTCCCAACATGCAGTCTGAAGTCACTTGGACATATTGCCGGCCTACTGATCTTGGCGGCGGTGGCAGCAGGATGCGCGTCAACGTATGCGAGCCGGCCGGTACGCTCGACGTATTCGCCTCGCCTCACTAGCTTCGCGCGAAATGCAAGACCGCACCTCGATACCAGCACAGTACCGGCTACGGTGCCCGGAGCGAGCGTCGCTGTGCAGATTCCACTAGTAGTTTTCTGGAGCGGAGCGTTGACCGGGTCACAGCCATCGAATCCGCTTCAGGAGATGCCTCGCACTGTCACGACAACCTCCGGTCCCTTGGTCACGGTGTTCATGCGGAATGAGACATCTTCAGTGGAAACAGTGAGCTACCAGCTCTTGATTACGAGTGGTGGTCTACCGTTCACGCTGGGTGGTGACCCTACCGTTCTACCAAGTGCCTGGACTCACGTTATCTGGAATTCGCAGCGAGCGTTGCCTGAAGGCACAACCGCAATCTCGCTTCAACCGGGGCAGACAGCATCTGCCAGCATGGGATGGCCGTCGGACCTAGTGTCGTCACGTCTCGGCACCTACTACGGAGTCGTCTACTTCTCCGTCAACGGCTCTCTCTGGGGCAAGCCGGACCCATTCTTCTACTACGAGCCGCTGATCCTTAAGTAGTCCAGCCATCCCGGCGTTGGGCGCTCTCGGGGTCGTGAGGCGCTACATGCCACCAGGTAGCCAAGTGTCGCCGTTTCTCTTGCGCCTTCAACCAGGGTGGCTGACCGCCTTGTCCGTGTACGGCCCTCCGAAATAGAGTCCGCTCCCCTGCGTCTGGCTGATCTCGGACGTGACGGACCGACTAGGCGAAGGGTCGTACCTCATTCTGGGACCTGTCCGGACGCACAGTGCCTCCAGCGGGTGTGGTGTAATAGCCGTCGGCGTCCAGCGGTTGGTCCTGAAGGTCACCGTTATTTTCCACGTACTTGTGCCTGCCCTGCAGGTTCATCTTCAGAGCGTCAACGGGCAAGATGCAGCCGTCTGGCCATGCTTGGGGCGAGAGCAGTGATCGCCAAGGACTTGAACCCACCCCGGACCATCACGGCGGCGGACTGAGGGCTATGAACCATGCACCTAGAGCATGACCGAGAAGCGGATGCAATCTACATCACCCTTAGGGAGGGCACCTACGCATACGGGGAGGATCTGAGTACGGAGCGGCGGATCGACTATGACTCCTCGGGTGAGCCCGTGGGGATCGAACTCCTCAACGTGAGCCACGGCGTGGACATCGACGATCTGCCGGAGAGTGAGGAAGTCGGGCGGCTGCTGGCGGCTCACGACATCCGTGTATTCGCCTGAGCTCGCTTTGCCCGACCGGATAGGCCGGCTGCTCCAGCGGCCCACGTGACAGGGCCGGATCGTGAAGGTTCGAGACGTGCTTCGGGCGCTGACCAGCGACGGATGGGAAGAGGTGCGGCCCAGGACGGCGGGCGACCATCGGCAGTTCACGCACCCGAGCAAGCCCGGGCGGGTGACCATCGCCGGAGCGCCGGGAGACGATCTGGCTCCGGGAACGTTGGCGAGCATACGGAAACAGGCCCGACTGCCTAGACTGGGGAGGTCGTGAGTATGGAAGAGACTGAGACACGGCTCAGCTATGCGGTGGTGATCGAGCCCACGGCGACCGGGTACAGCGCCTTCGTACCGGACCTGCCGGGATGCGTCGCCACCGGCCGGACGGTGGCCGAGGTGACTCACAACATCGAGGGGGCTATCGCCGTGCACCTGGCCGGGATGGCTGAGGATGGGGAGCCTATCCCCCGTCCGGGCAGCCGAGCCTTCCAAATCGCCTGACAGCTGCCAGACTGTGGAAAAGCCTGTTGATAAGAAGCTGGTGGCTGTCAACGTGGCTGTCAGCTCACTTCAGGCTATCGGAAAGTTGATATCAGGTTCACCTGTTTTGTAAACAGCTGGCCGTCAGTTCGAATCTGACCGTCGGCTCCACTTTTTGAGATCAGATTCGCTCCCATTTCAGGGCCTTGGATGTAGCTGCGGTCTCGTTGACCCCAGTTTTGACCCCAGTTG
>JAKAVU010000068.1 GCA_021817185.1 bacterium | reverse complement strand
GGCTCTCCCGATCAGGAACGGGCGCGGTTCCGGCTCGAGGTCGAGGGTGGAGTGGGCCGCTGTCGACCCACCGACGAGCCCGCGGATGTCCGCCTGGAGTGGGCGGGGCTGGGCTCACTGTGTCTCGGCATGCCTTGCCTCTCCCAGCTGGTGGCGGCAGGCAGGGCCACCACCGCCTCGGAGGCGATTACCCGACGCCTCGATGCGATCATGGGCTGGGAGCCGGCTCCCTGGTGCTTCGAGGACATCTGAGCTCCTGACGGCACGAGCTCCGGCCTGGGTTGGGGCCGGGCGCGGGAAACCGGGGCGACTGTGGCGCGTCCGCGCCGCCATCAGCTCAGCTTGGCGTCACCTCCACCAACCGATGGAGTCGCCACGGGGTCACCGTGGTCTCCAGGTCGACCTCCAGCTCATGGGCACTCCCGGGTGCCCTCATAACCCCCTCCGGGTAGTGGCAGATCGTCAGGTCTTCGAACCGAAGCCGCAGCCAGAACCGGCCAGGGCCGGGGGGCTGGCGATGGCTGACCCTCCAGGACAACCCGGACCGCGCTGGTGCCAGCGCACCACCAGCGGCGCGGATTGCTGCTGAAGCTGCCAGCATCCGTCCCAGCAGGGGTGGCGCCAGGAACTGCGCCAGAGCCAGGTCGTCACCCTGGGCGACCGCGGTCTCGATCCCGTCCACCAGCTGTCGCAGGTGTCGGCTGGTCTCGGCCTCACCATCCCGCCGAATTTGCCCGGCGCCACCCCAGCCGAGGTTGAACCGGCCCCTAGAGGCCACGGGCCGCGCCCCCCGTGGCGATCCGCGACAGCTGGTCGGCCAGCGCCAAGCTGGCCGACCGCATCCCCTGGTCGACATGGGCGGAGGGCACCTGACGGGCGTCGGCAAGGCGAGCCGCCTTGGGGTTCCAGGGAACCGCCACCACCTCGATCCCCTCTTGGGAGAGCTGGCGCCGCAGCTCTCGGAGATCGGAGTCCAGAGCCGCGACCGCCAAGCAGTCCCCCCGGTCCAGGGAGGAGTTGTGTTCGAGGTAGCTGACGGTGCGGACGCAGTTGCGCTGGTGGCTATCCCCCAGAGCGGTCGGGATGAGCGCGAACGAGGCCTTCTCCAGCCAGAATCTGAGCGATACAGCGTTGCCGCTGAGGCATCCGCCACCATCCACCACGATGACCTGGAACTGTGGCCGGAGGATGTGCTCGAACAGGTAGTCCAGGTGCTCGCGACCGACGGTGGCGGACCGCTGGTCGTCGGCGGGGGCGAGCAGGCAGTGAAAACCCAGGTCGGGAGCGGTGAAGAGGCAGCCGTCCAGGCTCGACCCGCGCTCACGCAGGTCCGCGAGCCGCAAGACCAGCTGGTCCAGCCGGGCCAGGGGGAACAGGTCGCGCCCCGAGCGGCGGGCCCCCAGGCGGAGGTCGAGGTCCGGGTCTTCAGGGTCGGCGTCAACCAGGAGCACCCGCCGCGAATCCTGGCGGCGGCTGAAGGCGTAGGCGAGGTTGGCGGCGAGGGTGCTCCGACCGGTCCCGCCCTTGCCGCCGACGACCAGGACGACCAGCCCCGAGCTGCGGCGGCCGACCTGCTGGAGACCCTCGGACCGACGCCCTGCGAGCGCTGGGATCGCCGACGCGCCGCCGGTGGCCCGGGAGAGTTGATCGCGGACCGGGCGTCGCCAGGCCGACCACAGGGCCTTCAAACCGAGGGGACGGGGAGCCGCGGTGTCGGGCGGTTCCGCCAGCATCAAGAGCGGGTGGGACGGCAGGGGTCGGGTGGGCCGCCCGGCGGGCGCGGCGCGCCAGACGAGGCTGCCCCGGCTGGGAACCTCAGGAGGAGGCGGGGGCAATGATGCCCAGCCGATCTGGTCTGGCCCCGCCATCAGCAGGATGCCCCCGGAGCACCACCGCCCAGTATCGGGGTGGCGTAGCCGTGCGCCAACCAAGCGGTCGCCTGCGCCTGGACCACCAGTTGAGACCACGGGCCAAGGCCGAGTAGCGGCATGTGCTCAGTGCGCCAAAGCAAGACCTGGATGCCTTGGTCCAGCCCCATCGCCCCGGACAGCTGCTCACAACGAGTGCGCAGCTCGACCTCGCAGCCCTGCGGCTGGCCCGCCACCGGGCGCAGGACTCCCACCACCATCGCACAGTGGCGAGCTGCGAAGGGCAGCTGCGCCTGGACCGCATCCGCCACGACCTGCTGAGCGTCCCCGATGCCGTTGCCGCAGCCGGCACCGCCATCCGGGACCACGCAGACCCGGAATGCGCCGGTCACTCGGAGCGCGGTCACGTCGACCGCCTGCGACCCAGTCTCCGCCGCCGACTCGGCAGTCGCCACCAGCTGGGAGTGCTGCATCAGCAAGATTCCCCCGTCCACGGCCAGGGCGGTGACGGGAAGCAGCAGCAGGGGGAGCATCAGCGCGAACAGAGGGAGCAGCTGACCAGCCCGGGGTGACCGGGCGCGGTCAGCAATCATCGCCGGTGGGGTCCTGGCTGGGGTCACGGCTTCTGAAGGGGTCAATCTTCTGAATCGAATGGGCCCTCAGGCTGGGCGACAGCCAGGACCCCAGGAGCGGGATCCACTCCAGATCGGGGCGATAGGCGATGACCACCTCCACATCTCCGTCCGTCAACCCGGTCGAGTTGGGAGGGCCGCCCACCCTGCAAAAGCTGTCCAGGGCGCCGCCGTACCCAAACCAGATCTGGGCCGATCCCCCGCCGATGCTGGTCGGCATCGTGGCCGCGTTGGGGGCCGGTCCGACGCATCGTCCCCCACCCAGCTGGCGGATGTGCCCCTGCAGCAACCCCGAGTTCTCCTGCTCCACCACTCGCAGCTCCTGGGTTGCCTCCTGACAGGCGCGCTGGGCATCAATCGCCCGGGCCGCCACCAGCGCCGCCGCACTGCTGGCGGTCTGCATGGCGAGCTGGGTACGTGCCAGCTGCACCACGGCCACCGCTCCGCAGCCGAGCAACAGGATGATGGGTAGCACCAGCGCCAGCTCCAGAAGAGCCTGCCCTCCTGCCCGCCCCCGGAGCCCGCTCAAGAGAAGGCCTCCACCGCCAGGCGCAGGCGGCTGGCCACCGGGATGGTCCCGGGACCGGCCGCGCCGATCCAGGGGACGATGGCGCGCAGGCCGCCGCTGATCCAGACGTCCACTGCCCGTGGGGGCCACGAGGTGTAAGCGACGCAGATCATGAGGCGACCGGCCACCGTGGCAGCCGCGCACGGCGCCATGGTCGAGGCGGCTCCAAAGCACCCGCCACGGTGACACGCGGGATTCTGGGGGCCGTCGAGGTCGCCGGGGACGGGGCCGTAGGCATACGGCCCTGGGATCTGGGCCGAGACCAGGTCGCACGGCTCCTGGGTGCCGGCCTGTGGCAGTCCGGCCTGATACCGCACACACTCCAGCGAGTTCCAGCACCCGGTCGCACCGCCCGGACAGACGCTCAAGGTGGCCATCCCGGCCACCTCCGCGCTCAGGGCGGACCGGGCCGCCAGGGCTCCGCTTTCGAGGTTCAGCGTCGGGTTGGAGCTCGCAGGAGCTCCGGAGGCTGTCCGGGCGCCGGCCAGGGTGGCGGTCTGCACTCCCTCCTGAGCCAGGGCTTCGAGTCCCAACTGGACGGCTCCCAAGGTCGCGAGCAGGAAGATGGTGACGCCGAGCGCCATCTCGACCATCGACTGGCCCCGCCGCCACTCTCTCAAGAGAGAGCCCCGGACAGCCGCTCCAGGGCGGGATAGAGAACGATGACCACGAAGGGCAGGAGGATGCAGACGGCGACCGGGAACAGCATGGTCACCAGCGCCCGCCGGCCGCGAGCGGTCAGGTCGTCCCGCTGCCGATCCCGCAGGCCCCGGGCCAAGCGCCCCAGCGGAGTGGCCGCGGAGATACCCTCCTGCCGCTGTAGCCTGACCACGGCAGCCAGGGCGGCCAGCGCGGGAATGCCCAACTGGTGGGCCGCGTCCTCGAGCTGGGCGTCGAGTGGAGGCGTCCCCGCCGTGGCCGAGCCGGCCAGGCACGTGCGCAGGACGCCCGCAGCCTCGCCTCGAACCCGGCTGACCACCAGCTCCATGGCACGGCGCGAGCTCACGCCACCACCACTCTGCTCCAGGGACATGAGGTCGACCAGCATGGGGATCTGCGCGACGATGGCGGCGCGACGGTTGGCTCCGGCGCGCAGGAGCCGCGAGAGGTCCAGCAGCAGCGGGGCCAAGCCGATCGGCAGGATCAGCGGGGCCGGGATCACCCCCAGCAGAGCGGGCCCGACGAGCAGGCACACCGCCAGCGCGAAGACCAGGAACCAGCTCGCAATCAGCTCCTCGGGGGGCTCGTCGCGCGCGGCGCTCCGCAACCTGACAGCAAGCCAGCGCACGCTCCCGGCGGGCAGCACCGGTCGAAGCGTCCGAGCCGTGACCCGGACGGGCCGCCCGAGCGGGCGCCGGGGACTCGCCGGGCTCACGCTCATGCGGCTGGCGGCCCGACTGTCGAGCCAGTCGTCCATGGTCCGACGGCGGGGCCACGCCATGAAAATGACTCCCGCGGCCAGGGCCAAGACCGCGGCCCCAACCGCCCCTTCCAGCGCCGCCGGAAGATCCGATGGGATGGGAACGGCCGCGATGGTGACGAGCAGTGAGGTCATGGTGTACGCCGCACGGCGGCCAGCTCCAGATCGGCCCGAGCCTCGCCGGCGGAGACCGCGGAGCCGTCGCCGGCTATGACGATCTGATCGAGGTCGGTGATCCGCAGGATTCTGGTCATCCAGAGGTATCCGAGCACGATCAGGGCCAGCAGGAAGGCCAGAATCAGCTGCCCGCCCAGGGAGTGGTAGGGCTCGAGGTAGGCCGGGTTCACGACCCGGAGCACGACTATCAACAGCAGTGGCATCACCGCTATCACGAGCGCTCCCAGGCGCCCCTGGGCCTGCTCCGCCCGCACCTGGTCCTCGGCCGCCTGGATCTGGCGGGCCGCGCGGGCCAACTCGTCGAGAAGGGGAGCGATCCTTCCCCCCGAGCGCCCGCCGACGATGAGGGTCGTGGCGATCAAGGTGAACAGAGGCTGCCGCAGCCGGGAGTCTGCCTCGACCAGGGCCTGCTCCAGGGTCACCTGCTGCAATCTGGCGACCACCCGCGCCAGTTCCGGCCGGAGGTCGGGGGGACCGCTCTCGGCCAACACCTGCAGCGCCTGACGCACGCCATGGCCGGCCGGCAGCAGCTGGGCGAGCAGGTCCACCGCGGCCACCAGCTGCTCCCGGACGCGCGCCCGCGCGGCCGCCAACCGCCAGCCCGCGATCCCCCTCTCCATCAAGACCCCGAGTGCCGCCAGAGTGAGCGCCGGCAAGGGAAGCCCGAGGATGAGCCAAGCGACCGAGCCCACCCCGGCTCCGGCCGCCAGGCTGGGCATGACCGCCACCGCCAGCTGGCGCCAGGCGAGCGGACGCCGAGCGGAGCGGACCTGAGAGCCGGCTCCCCGCGTGGCCGGGCTCAGCGCGAGCCAGGCGAGCAGGGTGGCGGCCAGCGCCGCCACCGCCGCCAGAACCACCAGCAAAGCCCCGGGCTGGAGCACGTTAGGACGTCCTCGCGGAATCGACGAGCCCGCCGAGCAGGCTGTTGACCACGATCCCCGCCCCGTCGAGCTTGTCCTGGATCTTGGGAGAGAGATCATCCAGCCGGCTCAGGTCCCAGGCCCAGGTGCCTCGGGCTCGTTGGAAGTGGCACACGCTCTCCAGCAACGGCAGGTCACCCTCGACCTGGCCCGTGACCAGCCCCACCGCCTGGATGACGCGCTGGTCGCTGCCGTCGGATCGCCGCATCCTGGAGAGGTGGATCACCACATCCACCTTGGCCGCCAGCTCTCTGGCGATGGCGCCCGGGTCGGCCCGAGCCTGGGCGGGGTGACGCCGGACCAGCCCCGCCAGCCGGAGCAAGGCGTCACGGGCACTGTTGGCGTGCAGGGTGGTGCCGCTGCCGTCATGACCGGTGCCCATGGCGTCGACCACATCGAGCGCCTCCGCGCCGCGGCACTCGCCCACGAAGATCCGATCAGGTCGCTGGCGCAAGGCGTTGCGCACCAGCTGCTGAATGGTCACCTCGCCTCGGCCTTCGGTGTTGGGGTCGCGCGCCTCCAGGGAGATCGTGTTGGGCCGTCCACCCTGGGGGGTTCGCAGGTGCAGCTCGCGCTGATCCTCGATGGTGATGACGCGCTCCCAAGCGGGCACCTCGCCGATGAGCAGGCGCAGGAGGGTGGTCTTGCCCGACCCGGTGCTCCCGGAAACGATCAGGTTCAAGCGCGCCCGTACCGCCGCCTGCAGGAGCGGGATCAGCTCCCAGGGCAAGGTCCCCACCCCGGCCAGGTCCGCCAGTCGGCCGAAGCGGGCGAGCTGGTGCCGACGGATGGTCACCGCCATCGGCACCGCCACCGGGGGGAGCACCGCGTTGAGCCGAGAGCCGTCCTCGAGGGTGGCGGTCACCATGGGGCTGGCCCGGTCCAGGTGGGCAGACCCGGAGCCCAGCAGGCGCTGCACCGTGGCCAGCAACGCGTCCTCACTTTCGAAGTGGATGTTCGATGAGCGTTGACTGCCGTCCCGCACCACCAGCACCTCATCCGGGCCGTTGACGATGACCTCCTCGACCAGTGGATCCGCCAGCAGTTCCGCGAGCGGACCCAGGGGCGCGACGTGGGCGAGCAACCTTCGACGCAGCTCGTCGTAGGCCTGAGCGGTGAGGATCGGCCGCCGTCGGTGCGGGGCGGTCGAGTGGTAGCTGCGGATCTCGCCCTGCACCAAAGCCGCGATCCAGTTCCTGTCCTCGGGCTTGAGCTCGGTGTCTCTGCGCCTCTCCAGCTCCCCGGCGATCTTGGCCCGGACCGCCGTCAGCAGCTCGGATTCGATAGCATCCAGGGCTTCCACCGCGGGCTCGGCCAGGGTCGGCTTGGCGATGCTCATGAGTTGGCCCCAGACCTCTCCATGGAGCCGGCCGCCAACGTGCGGCCCGCTTCCGGCACCGGATCCGAGGAGAGTCCGCGGAACACCTGGGCCGCCACCGCCCGCGTCGCGGCCCGCAGTGGCAACCGCAGTTGGCCCTCGGTGACGGCCGCCCTCTGGGCGCTGTCCGCGCGCAGGCACGCCCCCCTGTTGAAGGGGATGGTGGCCACCAGGGGGATGCCATAACGTCGCAGGAAGGCCGCGTCGGAGACCACCAAGGTGTCCGGGCCCGCCCCATTGAGCACGGCCAGGCTCGGCTTGGCCCGCAAGGGGTTCGCGAGCGCGGATCGCACCACCCGATCAAAGAGGTCCACCCCAACCGGAGTCGGCGACACCACCCAGCACAGGGTCTGGCACCTGAGGGCATGGGCTACCGCCAGATGGGACTCCAGCGGCCCCACATCCACCACGATCAGCTCGTGGTCGACACCGAGGAGGACGATGAGCGCATCGAGGATCTCCGGGGAGACGTCTCCCGGGGCACCGGGCTCGAAGTTCCCCCCCAGGACGTCGAGTGGACCGCGGCGCTGCAGGTGGCGCTCGAGCAGCTCACGGTCGAGGGCACGAACCTTGGCCTCGTGGGCCAGGTAAGCGAGGGACCGGTCTTCCTTCAGATTGAGCCGCAGGGCCACCGTGCCAAGTCCGGACCCGGCCTCGATCAGGGCGACTCTGACTCCGTCCTCAGCGAGCGCCGTCGCCAGGTTGAGGCTTACGAACGTGCGCCCGGGCGCCCCGCCGGGTCCGACCACCCCCAGAACCCGATGGGGCCGTGGAATGGACCCGCCCGCATCCGCACCGTCCACCAGGTGGGACTTGTCATCCAGCCGACGGAGGTTGGCGAGGCGCGGCATCAGGGGGCGGGGCTGGAGACGGCGGTGTGGCACCCCCCTCCGTCACTTGGGCCCTCGATCGCCTGCAGCGCTCCCTGCGGACTGGACACCGCGCCTTCGGCACCGGGGCAGGCGGGCCCGTTGGCACTCACCGCCCAGATCGCCTGGGTGGCGTCGAGAAACAGCCAGGGCGCGACCTGGCTCGGAGGGACCGTGATGGTGATCTGGTGGGCCGGGTAGTCGACGCTGACTGCTCGCACCGACTGGGCCAACGGCATCACGCATCCGGACTGCGCGCTGCTCCCACATAGGTCGGAGCTGGACGGCGAGCCGGATCCGGAGACCGCCAGCAGATCGACCAGGCTGCCCGGACCGAGGTTGGATGGCATGGACGCCAGGGTCAAGGTGACCTCCCGCTGGCCGGCGGCGGCACCCATCTCCAGCTCGCTTCGCAGGATGACGGCCCCAGCAGGGATGTCCACCAGGGTGATCGCCCCTTGCACGGTGGCGAATTCGCGCTCAGGAATGGTGTCGGCCAGAGCCGCCGGCTGCATGTGCACCAGCGCCCCTCCCGGGGCGAGATCAGTGGTGTCGGCCTGCAGAGCTGTCCCCGCGGGCAGGTTTCGGGCCGCCACCAGCACCCTGTGCTGGCCGGACTGCACCTCCACGGCGATCAGGAGGAAGGCGGTGAGCGCGGCACAGAAGGTGATCAGCCCCACGGCCAATGCCAGTTTCCGCCTCACCGCTCAGCCTCCCTCATCGCGGCCGCCCCTCCCCTCGGGGCTCACTGGCGCCCACGATCCAGCTGATGAAATTTTGCTCCACGAAGGCCTCGGATGGGAACCCGAGCGGGTGTTCCTCGGGGGTAACAAGCGGCTCGGCCTCCCGGGGGCCGAGTTCACCGCGTTCAAGCGGCACCGCGCAGCTCGCTCGCCGCGCCGCATCGGCGCAGACGCGCCACGCCCCGCTTGTAGAGGGCACGCACCCGCTCCTTCGGCACTCCCCACTCGCGGGCGATCTGGTCGGTGGTCTTGCCGTCCAGGACGTGAGCTCTCACGGCCTCCGCCTGGTCTGGCGTCAGGTGGTCGAGCACCCGTTTGACCGTTTCGCGCTCGACCAACTCCAGGCAGGGGTCAGTGCCCTGGTCGGCAAGCGCGCGGTGCCGGGGATTCACGTCCATCAGCATCTCCAGGGGCATCCCGGCGTGGCGCTGGCGGACCCGGTCTGCTTCCCAGCGGTGGTGCCAGCGATGAAAGGCGATGCTCCGCAGCCAGGCTCTGAGCACAGACTCGCGGTCTCCCTGGAAGGAGTGCAGCCTCACAATCGCGGTTACGAAGACGTCCTGGACCAGGTCCGCGCGATCCTCCGGCGGCCGCCGCCGGAAGCACCGCTCCACATCGTCCTTGAAGGTGCGAAACATCCACTCCACCGCTTCCGGCTCCCCCCGGCGCAGTGCACTCACCCGGTCCCCGAACTCGTCCTCACTCACCCCACTTCCTCCCGACGGGACCCTCCACGGCCCCTTCGCCGAGAGTCTTTCGCCGAGATCGCTCAGGACGGGTCCGGAAGTAGCCCGGAGGTCCCACCCGAACCGCTGCGCATTTGCACTGTTTGTGTCGGCGTCTGTCGGGGCGTAGGCTTGCGACTGTCGGGGATTGGAGGGACGATGGGCCCAGAGCGTGCGCGCGTGTTGGTGGTAGATGACGATCCCCTGAGCCTCGCCGCGGTCAGGAGCGTCCTCGAGCCGGACGGATATCACTTGGAGGAGGCCGTCGGCGGTCGCCAGGCCCTGGCCCAGATGGCGAGGGGAAAGCCCGACTGCGTGGTGCTGGATTACGCAATGCCCGGGATGAGTGGACTGGAAGTGGTGCGCGCCATGCGCGACTCCGGGGACGAGACCCCGGTGGTCATGCTCAGTGCCAAGGAGGACTCATTCGACAAGGCCGCCGGCTACAGCAGCGGGGCCGACGTGTACATCGGCAAGGCCGAGGACCCCAGCGTGCTCCGAGCGGCCGTCGCGCGGCTGCTGCACCACCGCACAGATGCTCCCTCCCGGATCGAGGCAGGTGGGTTGGTTCTGGACAGCGCGACCTGGACCTGCGTGATTGATGGCCGCGAGACCCGCCTGCCGCCCCGCGCCTTCGGGCTGCTGGCGGCGCTGGCCAGTCGACCGGGCTCAGTCTGGCGCAAGGAGCAGCTGGTGTACCGGGTGTGGGGAGTGAACTCAGATGTCTACAATCGCGCGGTTGACAATGCGGTGGTCGAACTGCGCAGGTTGCTAGGCGACAGCAGTCAGAACCCGCGCTTCATCCACACCGTGCGCGGGGTCGGCTACAAGTTCGATCCGCGGCCGTGAGCGCGGGCTGGCACGGCGCCGCGCCGGCGCAGCCGATCCCCGCCCAGGACTTCGCCAGCGAAATTCTCTGGCGGATGAGCCTCCCCGTGGCGGTGCTGGACCACTCGGGACACCTGGAGTTCGCCAACCAGGCGTCACTTGAGGGTCACCTGGCCGGCGCGGTGTTCGACAGTCGTGGCTTTCTGGTCGACCCCGAGATAGACGCACTGAGGCAGGAGGTCCTGCGGCACGCGCGCCACTCCGAGCTCGCAGTGCGCGCCATCCACTCCAACCGGGCAGGGGTCCTGGCCGAGGTGTTCGAGCTGGCCCAGGTCCCGGGTTGGACGGCAGTTGTCTTCCACCCTCCGGCTCCCAGCCCGGGGCCCGACTCCGAGCTGCCGTCCGCCGCCCTGATGCTGCACGAGCTCCGTTCCCCAATGCTTGGCGTGACCGAATCTCTGGACCGCCTCACCCAGGACTCCGCGAGAGCAGCCCCCGAGCTCAGCGCGGCGGTTTCGCGACAGTCACGAGCAGTGGCCCGCCTGACTTCCGTGCTCGCCGGCCTTACGGATCTGGTGAGGGCTGGCGAGCTGGCCCCGGAACGATACCGCCACTCCCGCGTGAGTCTGGGAGAGGTGGCCCGCGATGTGCACGAGACCTTCGAACTACTCGCCGGCGCCACGGGGCACGAGCTCTTGGTGGCCGTCGATGAGGGGGTTCCTCCCATCAGGGGGGACCGTGCGCTCCTCACCCGAGCGGTGGCTAATCTGGTGGACAACGCCCTCAAGTACTCTCCACCGCCCGGCCCGGTGCGTCTGGTGGTGGCG
>JAKAVU010000067.1 GCA_021817185.1 bacterium | reverse complement strand
CATCCGCTACGCCGCGGATCGGCCCGGCGGGATCTTCGGGGGCACATTCGGAAGAGGGAGGCTAAGGGAATGCTGCACCTGATCGCGTTCATCGTCATCGGCGTGGTGATCGGCGCTCTGTTCGTCAGGCAATCGCGGGGCGCCGCCGCCTCGATCCGGGTGATCGCTGGTCTGGCCGGCAGCCTGATCGGAGGCTACGTGTCACTGGGGATCCTGGGCGAGGGTCACATCCGGGGCAAGTACGGCAGCCTGGTGATCGCCATCATCCTCGCCCTGATCCTCTCCGCTTTGGCAACCCGCATCTCCCAGCCCTCCTCGGCCCGCCGCTGACCAAGGGTCGGTCAGCGCGCTCAGCCCGGCAGGCTTAGAAGGTATTCGCGGGCAGCCTCGACGTCTCGGGAGATCTGGGCCACCAGCTCGGCCTCGGTGCCGAAGACGGCCTGATCACGAAGGCGGCTCAGGATCTGGACCTCGAGCGTCTGGCCGTACAGCGACCCGGGATCCTGGAGGCAGTGGACCTCCAGGGTCCTGGGACCGGGACCGTACTGTGGCCTGGTGCCGATGCTGCCCACCGCCGGCAGCAGCTCGATCCCGGCGGCCCTCGCCCGCATCACGTAGACCCCGTCCGGAGGCAGGGCCTGGCCCTCCGCCCAGCGCAGATTGGCTGTTGCAAAGCCCAGCCTTCGGCCCCTCTCCTCACCGTGCTCCACCTCGCCCAGGATGGTGAAGGGGTGCCCCAGCAGGACCTTTGCCTCCTCCAGCCGTCCCGCATAGAGCAGCTGGCGGATGGCACTGCTGCTGACCTCTCGCCCCCCCACCATGACCGGCGCCACCACCTCGAGCGCCAGGCCCTCCTGCTCGCAGTAGCTCTGCAGGAAGGAGAGCCGACCGCTGCCGCCGCGGCCGATGGAGAACCGCGGCCCGGCCACGATCGCGGTCAGCCGGTAGCGGGAGCGCAATCGGTTGAGGAAGTCGTCGGGCTCCAGCGACCGCAGGTGCTCGTCGAACGGCAGGACCAGGAGCCGGTCGACCCCCAGCGCACCCAGGAGCCGCCGCCTCATCTCTGGGGGGCTGAGCAGGGGGATCGGATCCGCACCGCCCAGCACGATCCGCGGATGGGGGATGAAGGTGGCGGCGAGAACCAGGCCCTGGGCGCGATCGGCGTGGCGGCGGGCAGCCGCCAGCAGCGCCTGGTGGCCCAGGTGGACGCCGTCGAAGTTGCCGATCACCAGCACGTGGGCGTCATCCTCGAGAGCCCCGAGGGCAAGCGGCATGCCGAAGTCGGCGCGCATGGTCATGGGCCTACCGAGACCGCCTGGATCAGCCGCCCAGCGGCAGCAGGACCTTGGTCGGCCTGAACCGCATCCCCACCAGCTCTCCGATCGCCAGCAGCCGCCCATCCGCCCCGTGGGCACGCACCTCCCACGGCTCACCCGCAGCCGCCTGGGGTAGCCCGTGGGGCAACCGTTGCACCCACACCCCCTGGCCCCGCTGGACGGCCTGCGCCGAGCTCGCCAGCAGCTCCAGCCGGGGCAGGTCCTGGACCACCACCTCAGGGGACAGCAGCAGGCTGCGAGGATCGGGTGAGTTGGCGAGTTCGTCGAGGCTCACCGCGTCCGCCAGCTTGAAGGGCCCGTACTCGGTCCGCTCGAGCCATGCCAGCACCCCGCCGACCTCCAACCGTTCGCCCAGGTCGGTCGCCAGGACCCTGAGGTAGGTGCCCTTGCCGCAGACCACCTCCACCTCGGCCTCCGCCACCACCCCGGGGGTGAACCGGCGCAGTCGGATCTCCTTGATCTCCGCGGTGCGGGCCTTGCGTTCCACGGTCACCCCCTGGCGCGCGAGTTCGTAGAGGTGCTTGCCCTGGTGGCGCACCGCCGAGTGCATCGGAGGGATCTGCTGGATCAGGCCCACGAAGTGGGTGAGGGCTTCAGCCACTGCGGCCTCCGTGAGGTGGGCCGCCGACGCCACCTGGCGGACCTCTCCCTCCAGGTCCCCGGTGTCACTGACCTCCCCCAGCCGCAGACGGGCGTGGTACGTCTTGGTCTGGCGCAGGATGTGGTCCACCAGCCTGGTCGCCCTGCCCACGCATAGCGGCAGCACCCCCGAGGCGGCGGGGTCGAGCGTGCCCGCATGGCCGACGTGACGCTCCTGAAGCGCCTGGCGCGCCACCCTGATCGCGGCAAACGAGGTGATCCCCTCCGGCTTGGCCAGGTTGAGGACCCCCGTCACCTGCGGTCCCTCTTTGTCCCGGCGCAGGGGGTTAGCCACGGTCCTGGACGGTGCGCTCATGACCTGTTCCCGGCAAGTGCGGCCCGCGCCTTGGCTAGGATCAGCTGCTCCAGCTCCGGCAGGGCCATCTCCACCTCAGCACCCGCCGCCCGCAGATGACCGCCACCGCCGACATCCGCGACCAGGGTGTAGGCGGCCAGGTCGCCACGGGTGCGCACGCTCACCTTGGTGAGATTCGCCTGCTCCTGCTTGAAGAGCAGTGCGCACTCCATGGTATCCAGCGACTGCAGCAGATCGATGATGCCCTCGGTCTCCTCCATCCGCGCCCCGGTCTCCTCCAACATCTCGGTCGTCACCTCGCTCCAGGTGAGACGGCCGTCCAACTCGTAGCGGGCGGCGGCGCACGACGCCGCCTGCAGACGCAAGGTGGTCTGGGGACGCGACTTGTAGCTCTTAAGCGCCACGAAGGCCACGTCCGCGCCGAGGTCGGCCAGCTCCGCCCCGAGGTGGAGCACATGGGCGGTGGTGTTGTCGTGCCGGAACCCGCCGGTGTCGGTGAAGATGGCGGCGTAGAGGTTGGTCGCGGCCTCAGGCCCAATCCGGGCACCCCAGAGGCGCAGCACGTCGTAGATGATGACCCCGGTGGCGGCAGCCTCCCGGTCCACGATGGCGAGGTCGCCGAAGCCGTCGTTGCTGGCGTGGTGGTCGAAGAGGATGGTGAGCGGGGCGCGCTCGATCCTCGGCCTGAGGTTGCCGAACCGGCCGGGGCTGCCGGCGTCGAAGGCGATCGCCACCGCATCGTCCGGCGCCGGGTCGCGGTTCACGGTGGCGTAGCCGGGCAGGTAGGCGAGATTCAACGGCAGCGGATCGGGCGCCCACACACTGACCCGGCGCCCCATGCCCTTCAGGTAGTCGGCAAACGCCAGGGCCGACCCCAGCGAGTCCGCATCGGCATCCTTGTGGGCGACGCAGAGGAAGTCCTGGTTGGAGCGGATCACCTCGTCGATTCGCCGCAGCGTCTCAATCTCCACTGGGATCCCTCCCCTGTTCCAGCTGATCGAGGATCACCGCGACCCTCACCCCGTAGGCGATCGAGTCGTCAAGGCGGAAGTTGAGCCGGGGCACCCGCCTAAGGTTCTCCAACCGCGAGCCGAGCAGATGCCGAAGGTACCCCTCCATCCCCTGGAGCGTCTTGAGGGACGCCTCGCGACGCCTGTCGTCGCCGAGCGAGCTCACCTTCACCTTGGCCTCGGAGAGATCACGCGCACACTCGACGCCGATCACGGTCACCATCTGCAGGCGCGGGTCCTTCACGTCGTGGGCCAGCGCCAGCGCCAGCTCCTGCAGCAATTGGGCATTCAGCCGCTCCATCCGGTGGGGGTTGGCGGAATCGCGAGTCACGAACGGTCCATCCTCGAGCATCGCAACGGGTGACGAGGCCCGGCTGCGCCACTCACTATGGTCAGCGATTTCGCTGCTGCACCACGTAGCTCTCGAGGATGTCGCCCTCGAGAAAGTCCTGATAGCCACCGAGGTCGACTCCGCACTCGTAGCCCTGCGCCACCTCGCGGACGTCGTCCTTGAAGCGCCGCAGAGACTCGATGCGGGCACGCTGCACCTCCCTGCCGTCACGCATGACCGCCACCGTCGAACCCCGGCTGATCTTGCCGTCGGTGACCTGACAGCCCGCGATGACGCCGCTGCGGGGCACCCGGATGCGGGCCTTGACCTCCGCCCTGCCCTCGAAGACCTCCTCGAAGGTGGGCTCGTGGAGCCCGCGGATCGCCTTCTCGATGTCCTCGGTGATCTGGTAGACCACGTCATACGTGCGCACGTCGATCCCCTGCTTCTCGGCCGCCACCTTGGCGTTGGCGTCGGGGCGCACGTTGAACCCGACCACGATGGCGTTGGCGGCCGCGGCCAGGTCGACATCCGCGACCGTGATCGGCCCCACCCCTTCGTACACCAGCCGCAGCCGCACCAGCGGGTCCGCGAACTTGAGGAGCGCGGAACGGAGCGCCTCCAGCGCTCCCTGGGTGTCCGACTTGACCACCAGGTCGAGATCCCGCACGCTCTGGTCGCTCTGCCGGCTCAGTTCGGCCAGGCTGACCTTGGGAGCCTCGGCCCGCCCGGAGCGCTGGGCCAAGAGGGTGGCGGCGGCTCTCGCCTTCGCCTCCTTCTCGGACGGGACCACCTCCAAACGGTCGCCGGCGGTCACCACCTCGGGAAGACCCACAACCTGGACCGGCAGCCCGGGGCCGCAGCTCTCCACGCGCTGGCCCCGGTCGTCCACCAGCGCCCGCACCCGGCCCGCCACCGGTCCGACCACGAAGTGATCCTGCACCCTGAGGGTTCCCTCCTGGACCAGCACCGACGCCACCGGGCCCCTGCCCTTGTCCATCTGGGAGTCGATGATGGTGGCCTCCGCGGGCCGGTCCGGGTTGGCTCGCGGTTCGTGCAGGTCGGTGACCAGAAGGATCATCTCCAGGAGGTGGTCGAGCCCCTCGCCGGTCTTGGCCGACACCGGCACGGAGACCACATCGCCACCGAAGTCCTCCACGACCACTCCCCGCTCCGCCAGCTGCTGCTTGACCCGATCCGGGTTGGCGTCCTCCAGGTCGATCTTGTTGATCGCGACCAGGATCGGGACCCCGGCGTTCTGGACGTGCTGGATCGCCTCGGCGGTCTGGGGCATGACCCCGTCGTTGGCCGCCACCACCAAAACCGCCAGATCGGTGATGTTGGCCCCCCGGGCCCGCATCGCGGTGAACGCCTCGTGGCCCGGGGTGTCGATGAAGGTGATCTCGCGACCCTGGCGCCGCACCACCGAGGCGCCGATGCTCTGAGTGATGCCGCCCGCCTCTCCACCGGCCACATTGGTCTCCCGGATGGCGTCGAGGAGGCTGGTCTTGCCATGGTCCACATGACCGAGCACGGTCACCACCGGAGGGCGTGGCCGCAACTGGCCCGAGGCCGAGTCCTGCTTGAACTGCTCGCGCTCCGAGAAGCGCTCAACCTGAGCCTGGGGCGCCGCCTCCGGCGCCGCGATCTCGACGTCCAGCTGTTCCGCCACCAGCCGCGCGGTGCCCAGGTCCAGGGACTGGTTGATGGTCGCCAGGATCCGATGCTGGAGCAGGATCTTGGAGACCTCGGCCGGGGAGACCCCGAGTGCTTCGGCGAAGGACTTGACGGTCAGGTTTTGCGGCAGCTCGACCTGCTTGACCTTGGCTATCTGGGTTCCTCCTGCTCTGCTGCGCCGCTCCCCCGGGCTGAATTGGCAATGATACCCGCCAGAGCATCGCCAAGGCGGCTCTGATCGAGGTCGGCGGAGGGAGAGCGCAGGGTCCGCTGGAACCCGCGCTGCCTCACGGCTGCCCGCCAGCACTCCATCTTGGCACAGATGTAGGCGCCGCGTCCCGGCGAGCGCAAGGGACCGGAGTCGAGCTCGACGCGGCCCCCAACCAGGTGGAAGCGCACCAGCTCCGACTGCGGCCGGCGGCGCCGACAGCCCACGCAGCTCCGGATGGGGTCACTCAGGCGTGGCCGCCCTCGCCGGAGGCTGCTGACCTGGGCCCATCCTGGGCGTGGATGTCGATCCGCCAACCGGTGAGCCGGGCCGCCAGCCGGGCGTTCTGACCCTCGCGCCCGATGGCCAGCGACAGCACCTCCGCAGCCACGGTCACCGTGGCCCGGTGCGACTCCTCGTCGATCTTGACCGTCAGCACCGGAGCCGGGGCCAGCGCCCGGGCGACGAACTCCGCCGGATCTGGGGCCCACTCCAAGATGTCCACCCTCTCCCCCGCCAGCTGGTCGACCACCGTGCGGATTCTGACCCCGCGGAGGCCAATCAGGGCCCCCTTGGCGTCGACCTCGGGACGCTGGGATTCCACCGCCACCTTGGCCCGCTCGCCCGCCTCCCGGGCGATCGCCCGCACCGAGACGATGCCCTCGGCCAGCTCGGGCACCTCAGCCTCCAACAGCCTTCTCAGCAACAACGGGCTGGTGCGCGAGGCCCGGACGTGGAGATACTCCCCGCCCGCCGCCCGCCGGGCCTCCATCAGGACGACCTTGAGGTGCTGGCCACGGCGGAGCCGCTCCCCGGGGATCTGGTCCATCGGGGCCAGCACGGCCTGCAGCTCGCCGGTGCGGAGGTACCAAATGCCCTGGTCCAGCCGCTCCACGATGGCGTCCACCAGCTGGCCTCGCTGCTCCTCGGCCTCGCCCACCAGCTTCCGCTCCCGCACCTCCCGCACCAGGCGGGAGATCCG
Source organism: bacterium (assembly GCA_021817185.1). The sequence goes on along the minus strand of JAKAVU010000067.1, from coordinate 4,486 downwards.
GGCGCGGGTCAGCCGCGACACCCGGCGCAGGACCTCTGGCGGGAGCTCCGCCAGCGGCATGGCCAAAGCCGCGACCTCGGCCACCGCGGGTGCACCAATGACCGCATCCGGCTCTGGCTCCCGGGCCTCCTGGCTGCCCACGGCCACCAGGAGGGCGCCGTCGGGCTGCCCGAAGCTCGCGGTGACCGTCGGCTCCCACCCCCGCTCCTCGAACCACGCCTGGCGGACGCAGCCCGCGACCACATCCAGCAGTGCCTCGGCCGAGACCTCGGAGGCGGCCTGGATCGAACGCAGGGAGTCGCCGAGCGAGGAATCCGGTGCCAGCGCTCGCTGGGAGCTCACAGGTCCACCACCACCTGGGCCCGGCGAATCAACGAGCGCGGCACGCTGGTCGGCACCAGCCGGCCGCTGCGCGAGCGCCGGGAGACCAGCCCCAGCTCCGTGGCGGAGATCGAGACCAGCCTTCCCTCCACGACCTGCTCGCTGGCGTCGTTGGCCAGGTGGACCCTGATCCGGTGCCCGATGGCGGCCTGGTAGTCCGCCTCCTCGTGCAGCTGCCGCTCCGCTCCCGGCGACGACACCTCCAGGTTATAGGGGCCGGGGGTGAGTGACTCATGCTGATCCAGCACCTCCGAGGCCAGTTCGCTGGCCCTCCCGCAGTCGTCGAGGGTGACCCCGCCCGCGCGATCTACGGTCAGGCGCAGCACCGAGGTGCGCCGACTGGGGTGCCAGCTCACGTCGACCAGGGTGATCCCGGCTCGAGCCAGGACCGGCCCCACCAGCTCGCGCGCCAACTCCTCCAGAGGATGCTCGGGCATCGAATACACAACCTGCCTTCGTGGCGCGAGGAAGGGCTCTCCCGTTCAGACGAGATCCGTGGGCCGCCTCCAGCTCCTGATTCTAAGTCGAGCGGACCTCAGCGGCGCGCGGCGGCCGCCGCCGTGGACGGGATCCCCCCGGTGCGCCGCACCGCGGGCCTGGGGTCCATGTGGCGCCAGGCGGTGAGCAAGGCAGCGGCGTTGAAGATCGAGGAATAGGTCCCGGAGGCGATCCCCAGCAGCAGGGCCAGGGCGAAGCCCTGGATGGAGGCACCGCCCAGCAAGACCAGGGTCAGCAGCACGAAGATCACGGTGAGGGAGGTGTTCAGCGACCTGGTCATGGTCTGGGCGATGGACAGGTTGACCACCTGGTCGAAGCTCATCCGCGACCCCTGCAGGCGCAGGTTCTCCCGGATCCGATCGAACACCACGATCGTGTCATGCACGGAGAAGCCGACCACGGTCAAAACGGCGCTGACGAACAGCGCATTGACCTGCCCGAGGTCCGAGAAGTGTCCGAGGATCGCCCAGAGCCCCACCAGCACGAAGACGTCGTGGAGGAGCGCGACCATGGCCGCGATGGCGAAACGGCGGGCGCTGATCATGGTCTGGGAGAAGCGGAAGCCCAGGTACAGGGAGATCAGGACCGCCGAGACGATCACCAGGAAGACCGAGCTCACGACCAGGCTGCTGGCGATGGTCGGCCCCACCGTGCTCTCGTTGAGGTTGAGGCTGCCGTCCTTGGCCCTGGTTATCCCGAACTTGTGGTCCAGCGCCTGGGCGATGGATGACACCTCGCCGGCCGGGATCGGCTGGGTCTGGACGTCGTAGTAGTGGTCGGCCTGGGCGAGCACCTGGGCATGCGCCTTGGGGGCCGCCTGGTTCACCACCTTGAGCACCTGGGCCTGAGTGGTCGGCTGGCGCAGCTGCATCGCCAGAGTGTCGCCGCCCGTGAAGTCGATCCCCAGGTTGAACCCGGCCACCATGATGGTGATGATCCCGGGCACGATCACGATCAGGGAGGCCGCGAAGTACCAGTTGCGGTGGCTGATCACGTCGAAGCGCCGCCCCGACCGGAACTGCTGCGCCAGCCTCTCCGAGGGCAGGATCCGGGTGTACAGGGTGGGCCGCCGGGCGAACTCGAACCACCGGCCCACGTAGTGCAGCAGCGAGTGGGTGATCACGATCGCGGAGAACATGCTGACCGCCACCCCGATGAACAGGGTGAGCGCGAACCCCTGGACGTCGGAGGCCCCGAAGAAGAACAGGATGGTGCAGGTGATCATGGTGGCGATGTTGGAGTCGCGAATCGCCGGCCAGGCCCGCCTGAAGCCGTACTCCACCGCCAGCTCCAGGGGTCGGCCCTGGCGCAGTTCCTCCTTGGTTCTTTCGAATATGAGCACGTTGGCGTCGACCGCCATGCCCACGCTGAGAATGAACCCGGCCAGCCCCGGCAGGGTGATCACGACCGGGATCAGCTGGTAGATCGCCAGCACGATCAGGGCGTAGAAGATCAGGGCGACGCTGGCCAGGAATCCCGGGAAGCGGTAGTAGAGCAGCATGAACAGGATCACCAGCGCCAGACCCAGCGCCCCCGCCTTGAGGCTCTGCTGCACCGACTGCTGGCCCAGGCTGGAGGAGACCGTGGTGGACTGCAGGACCGCGATCTGGGCGGGCAGCGAGCCCGCGTTGATGTCGTCGACCAGCTGCTGTGCCGAGTTGTAGGTGAAGTTGCCGGTGATCTCAGTCTGGTTGCTGCTGGGGCCGTCCACCACCGGCGCGGTCAGCACGTCGTTGTCCAAAAAGATGGCGACCTGGGCAGTGGGCGGAGCCCCGGCGCTGCTCCCGCCGGCCCCGGAGGTGCTGCAGCCTGGGTTCTGCTCGCAGGCCTTGGTGGTCACCTTGTTCCAGACGGCCGCGCCTTGGGAGTTGAAGGTGATGTCGACCGCATATCCTCCCCCGGGATTGTTGCCGACCGCCGCCGCGGTCACGTCCGAGGAGGGCAGGTTCGGCAGGATCTTCCAGTGATACTTGACCCCCGTCGAGGAGACCGGGTAATCCAGCGGATTGTTGAACTGGCAGCTCGGTTTGGGGTGGTTGGCCGGGAAGCAGGCGCTCGGCACCAGCTGGTCCTGGTCGATGCAGGTCTGGGTGGTGCACGCCCCCGGGGTCCCGTTCACGGTGGGGGCCCCGGGCACCGCCACTGCGAAGTGGAGCTGCGCTGTCTGGCCGATGGTCTTCAGCGCCTGGCTGATCCCGACGCCGGGCAGGGTCACCAGGATCTCGTTGTTGCCCTGCGCCTGCACCTGGGTGTCGGCGACCCCTAAGGCGTTGACCCGCTTCTCCAGGATCGTGATGCTGGCGGTCTGTGCCTCCGCCATCGTCTTGCCCTTGGGAAGCCCAGTGCGGCAGCCGATCCCGGCCGGGTTGTCCGGCCCCTGGCAGATCGCCAGCAGCAGCGATGTCCCCCCGGAGAGGTCGAGCCCCTTGTGGATGTAGATCGGGGTCCCGAACAGAGTCGGCTCGTGATTGGCGGGGTAGCTGGCGGTGATGCTCTTGTGGCGGACGGCCACGTTGTAGATCTGGGCGTAGCCGTCAACCACGACCGCCCCCAGGACCAGGAGCACGACCAGCGCGAGCCACCACCGGTTGATCCGGATCACCGGCTGGCCCCTGCACAGGAAAGAGAGGATCTAGTCAAGGAGCCCTGATTTTAGGGCTCTTCGCCCGAGGAGTCGAAATCCTCCCTTGGCGCTGCCCGCGCCAGCGGTCTAACCGACCCTGATCCGCATCTCGGCAGAGGGGCTGTGAGGCTGCTGGGGCGGCCATGATCGCAGGCCAGGGCCGGCGGTCTGGCCCTGGGTCACGCCCCAGGCGAGGCGGCGGCACCCGACCGGTGCGGGCTGCCCTGGGGTGCAGGACCGGGCACGCCACGGCGAGCTGCCAGCCCCGGTGTCCCGTGGCGGCACAAGGGACTCAGACGAGGCCTACAACCGGCTGCGGGCGGCTCGCGCTGCGGCGGGCCCTTGATGGCCCCCCGGGCTGGCTCGGTCGGCGCGGCTGGGGCGCGGATGAGTTCGGTTGCGGCCGGACCAGCAGCCGCTTGGCGCCTTGACCCAGCATCGCTGGTCCACTCAGCTGTCTGAGTCGAACAGGTCGCCGGTCACCTCGGCCACCTCTGCCGCCAGCTCCCCGGGAGGTTCCATTCCCAGGTGGCGGTAGGCCCCCGCCGTCACCATCCGACCTCTGGGAGTCCGCTTCAGCATCCCGAGCTGGATCAGGTAGGGCTCCACCACCTCCTCCAGCGTGTGGGGCTCCTCCGAGAGCGCGGCGCCCAGGGTGCTCAGCCCAACCGGCCCGCCTCCGAACTGCTGGCAGATCAGGGAGAGCAGTCGCCGATCGGAGCTCCCGAGTCCGATCTCGTCCACCTCCAGGAGCCGCAGCGCCTCCTCCGCCATGCTAAGCCGGATGACGCCGTCGCCCTTGACCAGGCAGTAGTCGCGCACCCGGCGCAGCAGCCGGTTGGCGACCCGGGGTGTGCCCCGGGAGCGCGAGGAGATCAGCTCCAGCGACTCCTCGTCCATCTCGACTCCCAGCAGCCGGGCCGACCGGGCGACGATGGTGCGCAGCTCCTCGGGCTGATAGAAGTCGAGCCGGAACGTGGCCCC
>JAKAVU010000066.1 GCA_021817185.1 bacterium | reverse complement strand
CTGGCCGACCTCGACACCAGGCGGCGTGCAGGATCCCTATGGCAGCTGCGGATCGGGTGGGACCACCGACTCAACCGCGTGCGCCTGGCAGTACGGGTACAACAAGGCTTCCCAGGACGCGTCGTGGCTTACAGCCGCGGCAGGCTCTGTCAAAGCCGACACCTCCGTCGCCGCCTACCCCTGGTGGCTGGACGTGGAGACGGGCAACACCTGGCAGAGCGGATCACCTGGTCTGGCGATGAATGTGGCCGATCTCCAGGGCATGGTGGCGGGGTTGAACGCGGCGGGTGTGCCCACAAGCTCGGTTGGGGTTTACTCGACGGCCTCCCAGTGGGGCACCATCACCGGGCTCACCAGCACGACCGCATCGAGCTCGGGGGCTCTGTACGGTCTGAACGAGTGGCTGCCCGGCGCCCGGACGCAGCGCCAGGCGAAATCCAACTGCAGCGCGACCGCCTTCACCGGTGGCAAGATCACCACCACCCAGTGGACCGGCTCCTACGACTACGACTACCCCTGCCAGGGTTAGGAGGGCATCCCGGGTCCCGCGGGCGGGTGGGTCACCTCCTGGGATACTGCCGCATCACCCCCTTCAGCGGAGGAACTGGATCTCCAGGGAGTGGTGAGCCAGGCCGTCCCGGATCGTCACGATGAGCACGTGGTCCTGCGGCTGCACCCGGGTCGCGATGTCCGCTGCGGGGTCGGAGCTGGACAGCAGCTTGAACGAGTGGAAGAAGGACGGCATCGCGATCCGCAGCTGGCGGCCATGGGTAACTCCGGAGAAGGCCAGCTTGAGCACCCCGGTCTGGTAGTCGTAGGCCAGTGAGGTCAGGACCCCGGGCGTCATCTGGGGGTAGGCGCGGGCCACGATCGGAAGCCGGGCCTTGTTCCTGATGAAGGCCCAGCTTCCACCCTCATCCCAGTCCCAGTAGGCCCAGCCCAGGCGGAAGCGGTCGAGCTCGTTCATCTCCCGGGCGACCCAGGCCGAGTTCGACTGCCCCGGTCCTGCTCCTATCTCCCCCACCCATGGAGCTCCCCCCGCCTCCCTGGCCTGCTCCTCCAGCAGCCGCAGCGGGCTGGCGTACTCCGGCTTGGGCGTCTGCCAAGGTGGTTCCAGCAGGGTGGCGAACACGTGGCTGGAGAAGATCTGGTTCGGGTAGGGTATCCGGCGCACGTAGGTGGGCAGGCCGAAGTCCAAGGACTGCTCCACCATCATCATCTGGTGGGGCGCGATCCGCGCCAGATGGCTCATGAGCTGGGCCTCGAAGGGGAGCAGGAACTTGGCCCCGAACAGCCCGGGCGGGATCGGAAACGGGTGGGGCTCGTTCCAGAGGTCGAATGCCGCCACCGCGGAGTCGTCGGCGAACGCCCTGGCCACGTAGCTCCAGACCGCGGTGACGTCACTCTGCCAGCCACCCAGATCGGACCAGAAGATGAAGTAGCTGGCCAGCACCCCGGGGGCGATGTGGCGGTTCCAGGGGGGCGGGGCGGGGAAGGTCCGGGGGAGGAAGCCGGCGGTCGCCCAGCTGGGGGCGCCATCGCCCCCGTAGTAGAAGCTCCAGTCGATGTTGTGGAGGTCGAGGATGGAGTAGATGCCGTGGGCCGCCGCCAACCCGACCACGTTATTGATCAAGGAGAGGTAGGAGCGGGAGAAGACCCCGGGCCGAGGCTCGAGCCGCGACCAGCTGATGGGGATCCGGATCACGTCGAAGCCGTCAGCCTGCATCGCGGCGAAGTCGTCGGCGGTGGGGACCGGCCCCGGGGTGATGTCCTTGGCCTGCAGCAGCCCGGTCACGTTCATGCCGCGCAGCAGCACCTGTCGTCCCGAGCTGGTGAGCACCAGCTTGCCGTTGCTGTGCAGCCAGGGTAGGGAGGAGACGCTGGGGTAGTGCGCGGCAGTGAGGACGGCCCGCGCGCGGGCCGGGTACTGCGGGTAGGAGTTGGGGATGAAGGCGAAGATCAGCAGGATCAGGGAGAGGCAGACGAAGGCGGCCAGCGCGACGCTCAGACAGCCGCAACAGCCGCGTCTGCGGCCGGCGTGCCGTCGGGGCCGAACCCTGCCCCAGACCCGGCTCACCGACCCGCGCGCCTCAAGGCCGCTGGGGCTCCATCGGGTGGTCTCGCCCGCCGGGCATGGGACTCACCCACCGGCCGCCGGGCGGGTTGTAGGAACCCGCACCCGGCCCACCAGCCACCCTCCCAGCAGCAGGGCCAGGGCCAGAAAGACGAACAGCATGGGGAATCCCGCGTTGTGGTGCAGCCCGTTGCCGAAGTCGAGCAGCGGGCCTCCGATGGCGGTCGCCAGAATCCCCGAACCGGCTGTAGCCAGATTCGAGATGCCCATGAATCGTCCGGACTCGGCGGCGGGCACCAGGTCGGTGACCAGGGCCCAGTCGACCGAGAGCAGCATTCCGAATGCCGCCCCGATCACGATCCCGACCGCGTAGACCCACAGCAGCGACGGCGCCGGGATCAGCAGCAGGGTCCCGACCGCGCCCAGCCAGGCGGCGGCCCTCACGATCGTGATCCGCCCCACCCGTTGGGAGAGCTTGCCGGCGGGCAGCGTCACCACGATCGCACACACAACCACCACCGCCAGCAGCACCGAGGTCGAGCCCGAGGCCCGGTTGGCCAGGGCGCTGCCGGACCCGGCGAAGAAGAACGCCTTGATGTAGAGCAGGGCGAAGTCGGTGAGCCCGGTGATTCCCATCAGCGCCAGCAGGCGCGAGACGAGCAGCCAGGTGAAGTCAGGGTTCTGCCGGAAGCGAAAGCTGAACACTCCCAGCAGGGCATCGCGCCGCTTGGGAAGCGGTTCCCGGGCCGGGCTGTCGGGCACGAACTTCAGCGTCACCAGCAGAGCCAGCACCAGCACCACGCCTGCAGTCCCCAGTGCCAGCGGCAAATGGCCGACGGCGATCAGCTGCCCGGTGAGCAAGAACCCGACTGCGGTCCCGGCGAACACCGCCAGCCCGTAATAGCCGGCGGCTCGGCCTCGTTCGTGGTCCGGCACCTGGTCGGGCAGCAGCCCCTGATAGGCGCCCTCGGCGGTGTTGGAACAGATCTGCAGGGCGCAATAGGGGATGATCAGGGCTCCGTAGCTGCCCGCGAGCGCCAGCCCGAACAGGCAGGCGAGGTCGCCCAGGGTGCCCGCCAGCATGAACGGCTTGCGCCGACCCCAGCTGATCTGAACCCTGTCCGAGAAGGCGCCTGCCATGGGCTGGACCACGATCGCCACGACTGCGCCAGCCACCGACAGGAACGCCAGCGCCACTCCCCGGTGCGCTGCCGGCACCGTCCCCACGATGAGGCGGGGCAGGATGAGCGCGCCCATTCCCTGCCAGAGGTAGTTGATGGCGACCCAGTAGGCGGATAGCGCCAGCAGGCGCCACGCGGAGAAGCGGACCCGCATGCCACTTCCCGCCGGCACCACAGGGACTGCGGTCGAACTCTGGCTCATGGCCGCACCACTTGAGGACCTCCTCAGGGTGGGAGCAGACTTTGTTGACGAGTCTACGCCGGTGCGTTCATAGTCCTGCGCCGACGGCCGCCAGCGGGAGGAGAGATGCCGACCCAGAAGTTCGAAGTGGAAGCGCCGGGGGGGCGGCGGCTGGAGGTTCTCCAGGCCGGCAGCCCTGAGGGCGTGCCGATTTTCATTCACCACGGCACTCCTGGTTGCGCGGTGCTGCCGCCCCAGGCGATGGCGGATGCCGAGGCCCAGGGCTGGCGCCTGATCACCTTTTCGCGGGCTGGTTACGGTACTTCCAGCCGGGCCCCCGGGCGCAATGTCGCCCAGGTGGTGGATGACGTCACCGTGATCATGGACCGGTTGGGTGTCGAGCGGTTCGCCACCTGGGGTGTGTCGGGAGGGGGCCCGCACACGCTTGCCTGCGCCGCGCTCATGCCCGAACGGGTGGTGGCGGTGGCGTGCCTCTCAGGCGTGGCTCCATATCCGGCCGAGGGCCTCGACTGGTTCGCCGGCATGGGCGAGCTCAACGTGCAGGACTTCAAGAGGACCATCGCCGCCGACCCGGAGGCGGTGCGGGCCGCCATCGAGCAGGAGGCGGCGGAGATGCGCTCGGCGACCCCGGAACAGATGCTGGAACAGATGAGCTCTGTGCTCTCCCCAGAGGATGCCGCTCTAATGAGGTCGGACGACGGGGACTTCGTCTATCGCAGCATGACCCAGGGCCTGGCTCACAGCGCCGATGGCCTCTTCGATGACAACCTCGCCTTTGTGAAGCCGTGGGGATTCGACCCCGCCCAGATCCGGGTGCCCGCCCAGGTTTGGCAGGGCGACCAGGACCTGATGGTCCCCTTCGGGCACGGCAAGTGGCTGGCGGAGCGCATTCCCGGGGCAGAGGCCCACCTGATCCCGGAACTGGGCCATCTGACAGTTGTGATGCGGCGCCTGAGCGAGGTGCACAGCTGGCTGGCCGAGCGGTTCTGAGCGAGAGCCGCTCCTCCCGGGGCTGACGGCGCCCGCGCGCACCGAGAGTGTCCGGCCGTCGGGCGCCGCCGCCGACAATAGGTGGGCACTGGTTCAACCGAGTTGGCAATGGGAAGTGGACATGACAGATGCCGTGATCGTGGACGGAGTTCGGACGCCGGTTGGACGCTACGGCGGGGCGCTGGCGTCGGTGCGTCCCGATGACCTGGGGGCGGCGGCCCTGCGCTCACTGCTGGAGCGGACGGGTGCGGACGCCAGCGCCATCGAGGATGTCTACTTCGGCTGCGCCAATCAGGCGGGCGAGGACAACCGCAACGTGGCCCGGATGGCGCTGTTGCTGGCCGGGTACCCGCTGGAGGTGGGGGGGTGCACGGTGAACCGGCTCTGCGGCAGCGGCCTCCAGGCGGTTGCGGATGCCGCCCGCACGATCCATCATGGGGATGCTCGGATGTGTGTGGGCGGCGGGGTCGAGTCGATGAGCCGTGCCCCTTGGTCGGTCCCCAAGCCGGAGCGGGGCTGGCCGCGCGGTCAGCAGCCCATGTACGACACCGCTCTGGGCTGGCGCTACGTCAATCAGCGCCTGGAGGATCTCTACGGGACCGACTCCATGGGCCAGACCGCGGAGAATCTGGCGCAGATGTATTCGATTCCCCGCCAGGCTCAGGACAACTTCGCCCTGGGCAGCCATCGGCGCGCGGTGGCGGCGGAGCTGAGGGGGGCCTTCCAGGACGAGCGCATCGCCATCGAGACCAGGGGCGGCCAGGTCAGGGTGGACGAGGGCCCAAGGCCGGACACCACGTTGGAGAAGCTCGCTGAGCTCAGGCCCGCCTTTGCCAAGGATGGCACCGTCACAGCCGGCAACTCCAGCTCCCTGAACGATGGGGCTGCGGCCCTGCTGCTGGCCGACGCCGAGTACGCGCGGGCGCAGGGGCTCCACCCGATGGCGGCGGTGCGCTCGATGGCGGTCGCTGGCGTTCCGCCGCGGATCATGGGGATAGGCCCGGTCCCGGCCGCGCGCAAAGCGCTGGAGCGGGCCGGGATTTCAATGGCAGAGATCGGCCTCATCGAACTCAACGAGGCCTTCGCGGCCCAGTCCCTCGCCGTGCTCGGAGAGTGGGGGATCGACGCCGAGGATGAGCGGCTCAACGTCAATGGCGGCGCCATCGCTCTGGGCCACCCCCTGGGCTGCTCGGGCGCCAGGATTCTGGTCACGCTGCTGCACGAGATGCGCCGACGCCAGGTCCAGTTCGGGCTGGCCGCCATGTGCATCGGGGTGGGCCAGGGGATTGCGATGGTGGTCGAGCAAGTTCGCTGAGGCGGCTGGCTCCGCCTGCTCGGGTTGGTGAGGTGGGCGAGCCAACCAGCGCTACAGGGCCGGGTGGGCGGCATTGTCCACCCCCGCCTCCGATGCCGCCATGGTTGAGCCCGGCCACTGGGACTTTGACACCCCGCCGCGCCAGGTGGAGGCGCTCAGAGTTCCCGTGGGCCCCACCCCGGCGCTCTACCGCACTCCGCCAGCGCTGCACCGGAGCTGCCTCACCACGGGCTGGACCCACCGCAGAGGCGGACTCGCTCTCTCTGGTGGGACGAGAGTTCCACCGTCGGCGACGGGGTCCTGCCCGGGCGACGCCTCCAGCCTGCGAAACTGAGCGAATGGAGATGCCAGAGGTCGAGAACCTGGTGCTGGCCAACCACGTGGAGGCGGTGAACGGCCTCCTTTACATCTCCGGCGGGGGGTGGACCGACCACTGGCGGCCGCAGCCCCCGGTCGGTGGCCCCCCGATAGTCAGCCATCTGGGGGTGGCGGTGACGGTGGTGGTTCCCGCCTCGGCGTCCCCGATCCCCCAGCAGCTGTCGGTCACCATCGAGGACGAACAGGAACGCCAGGTCGCCGGGGTTCAGACCCAGATCAACCCGTCGCGTCCGGCCGGGCTCCCGCCCGGGCAGGCCCAGCGCATCTCCCTGGCACTGACGTTCAACATCGTCTTTCCGGTGGCGGGAGAGTACCGGCTGGTGGCTCGGCTGGGGATCTCGGCGCCCCGGGAGCTCCAGTTTCGCGTGCACGATGTCGCCCCTCCGGCGGCAACGGCGCCGGCGGTCAACTGAGCATTTGGGAGGGGATCGCGCCAGCCGATCTCGGCTGCACTCCCTCCTCGAGCCTGGCCCTGGTCGCTAGCGACCACCGTTGGTGGTGAGGTCGTCAGCAGGGTCCAGCCAGCGCGAGCGGCCGAGGCGTTCGATCAGCTCATCCGCGCCCTCTGGACCCCAGGATCCGGGCTGGTAGAGCTCGGGGTGGCCGCTCCGCTCCCAGGCTTGCATCACCTCTCCCACGATCTCCCAACTGCGGTCGATCTCATCACCGCTCGGGAAGACCGTGTGGACTCCCGCCAGCACCTCGGTGAGCACGTGTTCATAGGCATCGGGCAGCTGGGATCCCGCGAGCCCGGCGTATTCAAGGTCGAGGCCCGCTGGCACCATCTCGAACCGGGTCCCTGGCCGCTTGGCCCCAATCCGCAGAGTGATCCCCTCATGGGGCTGAATCCGGATCTGCAGCAGCGTTGGGATCGGCCGTTGCCGGGTGCCCCCCAGACGCAGCGAGGGCGAGTCCCGAAAGCGGATCACGACCTGGGTGGTGCGCTGTCGGAGGGCCTTGCCGGTGCGGATGAAGAACGGCACTCCGTCCCAACGCCAGTTCTCCACGTGGAGCATGGCCGCCACGTAGGTCTCCCGCCGCGATCCCCGGCTCACCCCCTCCGCGGTGAGGTAGCCGCGATACTGGCCGCGCACTGCCAGCTGAGGATCGATGGGGCGGACAGCCCGCAGCAGCTCCAGCTTGGCCTTGCGGATGTCCCTGGCGTCGAAGGTGGTCGGCGGCTCCATCGCCACCAGCGCCAGGAGCTGGAGCACGTGGTTCTGCACCATGTCCCGCAGTGCCCCGGTCTGGTCGTAGTAGCCGGCGCGACTGCCGATGCCCTCCTCCTCAGCCGCGGTGATCTGCACGCTCTGGACCAGGTTGCGGTTCCAGATCGCCTCGAAGATGGCGTTGCTGAAGCGCAGCGCCAGCACGTTCTGGACGGTGTCCTTGGCCAGGTAATGGTCGATCCTGTAGATCTGGTCCTCGGTGAACGTCTCCCGCAGCTGATGGTTGAGCTCGCGTGAGCTCTCCAGGTCATGCCCCAGCGGCTTCTCCACCACGATCCGGCGCGAGGGGTCGCCTCGCCGGTTCAGCCCCACGGCCGCGAGCCCGCTCAGGATCGCCGGGAACACGCTGGGAGGGGTGGCGAGGTAGAAGACCACCTGGGCCGTCGCCTCCTCGACCGCCAGCAGCTGGGAATACGCGTCTCGGTCCGAGTAGTCGAGCCGCACCCAGCCGGCGGTGTCAGCCAAAGCGGCCGTCCGTTCGTCGGATGCGAGGTGGGCCCGGAAGGACTCATCGTCCAGATTGGACCGGCCGACCCCCACCACGCGCACCGGGCCACTCACCTCTTCTCCAGCCACCGCGGACTGAAGGGCGGGGAGCACCTTGCGGGTGGCGAGGTCCCCGGATGCCCCGAAGACGACCAGGGTGGTGGACTGCGCTTGTGCCATGCCTGCCATTCTCGCGTTGCGGCGGGTTCGAGGGCCCGATCAATGTCGCCGCTCGCTTGGGGTTGGCGACCTGCGAACATACCGGCCCATATGACCACCGCCGCTCGACACTCCTCCAGGTTCGACACCATCGTGGTCGGCGGGGGCCACAACGGCCTTGTCTGCGCCGCCTACCTGGCGCGCGCCGGACAGCGGGTCCTGGTCTTGGAGCGCCGCCCACGTGTAGGCGGCGCCGCCGTAACCGAGGAGGTGTGGCCAGGGTACCGGGTCTCGATCCTCTCCTACGTGGTCAGCCTGCTCCGACCGGCGATCGTGGAGGAGTTGCAGCTCCGCCGCTTCGGTTACCACGTCTACCCGCTCGACCCCGCGTACTTCATGCCTTTCCCCGACGGCCGCAGCCTGCTCTACTGGGAGGATCTGGGGCGGGCCCAGGGCGAGGTCGCCAAGTTCTCGGCGCACGATGCAGCGGCACTGGCCGACTACGATCGCACCATCGGACGGCTGGTGCAGGTGGTGCGGCCCCTGCTGGATCGGATTCCCCCTCGTAGCCGGATCAAGTCCCCTGAGGAGCTGGCCGAGGCAGTCGGCCTGTCGCGGCATGTGCTCCGCCACCGCCGCGAGCTCGGCGGCCTGGTCGACATCATGACCATGTCGGTTGCCGACTACCTCGATCAGTGGTTCGAGGACGATGCCGTCAAGGGGGCGCTCTGCCCCGGCGGGGTCATTGGGGCGTGGGCCGGACCGCGATCACCGGGGACCGCCTACGTGCTACTCCACCACCGGATCGGTGAGGCGGGAGGGTTTCGCGGCGGCTGGGGGTTCGTGCGCGGGGGGATGGGCCGGCTCTCCGAGATCCTTGCCCAGGCGGCCACCGTCCACGGTGCCGAGATCAGGACCGATTCCGAGGTGGTGGCGATTCCGGTTGTCGACGGCCGGGTCCAGGGGGTGGTCCTGCGCGACGGCACCGAGCTGAAGGCTACCCGGGTCATCTCCGGCATCCATCCGGTCAGCACCCTCCTGGGGCTGGTGGGAAGGGACCACCTGACCGCCGACTTCGCGACCGACATGGATCGCTACCGCAGTCGCAGCGGGTCGGCCAAGGTGAACCTCGCGCTGGCGGAGCTCCCGGACTTTCGGGCTCTGCCCGGGAGCGAGCTCGGGCCCCAGCACCCGGAATTCATCATCAACCCGTCGATCGATCACCTCGAGGCGGCCTGGGTCGAGGGGCAGTCGGGGAGGTGGAGCAGCTCGCCGATGATGGACTGCGTCATCCCCACCACCAAGGACCCGACCCTGGCTCCGGAGGGCAAACACATCCTGACCTGCTTTGTCCAGTACGCGCCGCACACGCTGGCCGAGTCTGATTGGGACCAGCAGGCTGAGCGCCTTGGTGACCGCGTGGTCGAGATCCTGGGCCAGTACGCCCCCAATGTCCCGCAGGCGGTCCTGCACCGTCAGGTCATCACCCCGATGGACATGGAGCGCGAGTTCGGCCTGGTCGGCGGCAACATCTTCCATGGGGAGATGTCGCTGGATCAGCTCTTCTGCTTCCGCCCCGCGCTCGCGGCCGGCAGCTACCGCACCCCTGTCGGGGGTCTCTACCTCTGCGGCTCCGGCACCCATCCCGGCGGAGGAGTCATGGGCGCCCCGGGACGCAACGCTGCCCGGGCGGTGCTGGCGGACGCGCGGGTGGCCGCCCTTCGAAGGCGGTTTCAGCGCGGGTCGGGACGGGTCTGATGATCGCGGGGCGGTGGGGGGCACGTCGGCGCGGATGGCTGGTCGGGGGCGCTGGAGGTACTGAGGTTGCCGCAATTTCAGCTGTCCGGAAATAGGGTTGGGCTGGGGCTGGCTGCGGTCGGCCGTCCCGCCTACATCAACTTGGGTCGTGACCGGGATCTCCCCTCAGGGAGGGGTCGCGATGACCTTCGTCAGCGCGCCTACCTCCTTCTGGACCGTGCCTACTCACTCGGCGTGCGCTACTTCGACGTGGCGCGTTCCTATGGCGCGGCCGAGGAATTCCTGGGTGGTTGGTTGCGGGCGCATCCTCTCGAGGCGCAGGAGGTCGTGTGCGGGTCGAAGTGGGGTTACACCTATGTGGGCGACTGGCGAATGGACGCGCCGGTCCACGAGGTCAAGGATCACTCGCTGGCGGCGCTGATTCGCCAGTACGCGGAGAGCCGCCAGCTGCTGGGGGAGCACCTGCAGCTGTACCAGATCCACTCCGCCACCCCGGAGAGTCGGGTCCTCCGGGACCAGCAGGTGCTCGCTCATCTGCTGGCACTGCGGCGCTCCGGCCTGGCGATTGGGCTCACGGTCAGCGGGCCGCACCAGGCGGCAGTGATCGGTGACGCGATGGAGGTGGCGGTCGATGGCGAGAACCCGTTCAGCTGCGTTCAGGCGACCTGGAATCTGCTGGAGCAGTCCGCCGGACCGGCTCTGCTGCGGGCGCGTCAAGCGGGCTGGCGGGTGCTGGTCAAGGAGGCGATGGCGAATGGCCGGCTGCTCGACGGTGAGGATCGCCGGCTGCGTCCCCTGCACGAGTTGGCGGGGAGATTGGGCCGGCCCCTGGACCAGGTGGCGCTGGCAGCGGTCCTTCACCAGCCCTTTGTGGACCTCGCCCTATCCGGTGCCGTGACAGTCGAACAGCTGGAGAGCAATGTCGCCGCCGCTCAGTTGGTGGTCCCCCCGTCGGAACTCGCCTCCCTGGCACGGCTGGCACTTCCCTCCGCCCAGTACTGGGAGGAGCGGCGGCACCTGCTGTGGAGTTGACCGCGGCGTCTTCGCCAAAGGACTCATGAGGTCGCCCCGACGAAGGGGCGCCAGTACCCCGGGGCCATGCCGCCGCCGGAGGCTTGGAACTCCTCCTCGGTGGACACCCGGCTGCCGGGTCGGCGAGCCACCACCGGCCCCGGGCTCAGGTACCGCACCACGTAGCGATCCCCAGCTCGGGCTAGGAAGTCCAGGACGCTGCCGTCGCGGCG
>JAKAVU010000065.1 GCA_021817185.1 bacterium | reverse complement strand
CCCCGAGGCCCGCGGGGAGAGCGGCTGAGTCGCGTGAAGTCGGCATCTGGAATAGCTTGGGACATCCGGGCCTGGTTCGGCACATCGAGCCCCACACGGGCAGGCGCGGCTACGGCACCGACTCCGGGCTCTGGTTTCCGAGCCCAGGCTATAGTGAGGACAGCGCCGCTGACCAGCCAAGCAAAGGTGGACCCCACGACTTGACGCTCCCCGGTACTCTCGGCGAACTGCGGGGCAGCGAGTACCGGATGCGGTCGGTCCGGGAGGAGCTGCGGGAGAACCTGGTGGCCGCGCTCCGGGCCGGCAAGCCGCTCTTTCCCGGCCTGATCGGGTACCAGGAGACCGTGATCCCGCAACTGGAGAACGCCCTTCTGGCGGGGCAGGACGTCATCTTCCTGGGTGAGCGTGGGCAGGCCAAATCGAGGCTGATCCGGGCGCTGACCGGCCTCCTCGATGAACGGATCCCGGTCATCTCAGGAAGCGAGGTCAACGACCACCCGTACGCCCCGATCAGCCGCTTCGGACGGGACCTGGTGGCCGACCGGGGCGAACAGACTCCCATCGAGTGGATCCCCAGGGAACGGCGCTTCGCGGAGAAGCTGGCCACCCCCGACACCTCCATCGCCGACCTCATCGGTGAGGTGGACCCGATCCGGGTGGCCGAGGGTCGCTATCTGGCGGATGAGCTGACCATCCACTACGGCCTGCTGCCAAGGGTCAACCGCGGCATCTTCGCGATCAACGAGCTGCCCGACCTGGCCGAGCGGATCCAGGTGGGACTGCTGAACATCATGGAGGAGCGGGACGTCCAGATCCGCGGCTTCCAGGTCCGGCTGGATCTGGACCTGGTGGTGGTCGCGACCGCCAACCCCGAGGACTACACCAACCGGGGGCGGATCATCACCCCCCTCAAGGACCGCTTCGGCGCCCAGATTCGGACCCACTACCCACGCTCGGGGGAACAGGAGGCGGCCATCATAGAGCAGGAGGCGGCCTCCTTCGACGGCCTGGGGGTGCCCCTGCACGTGCCCGCCTACATGCGCGAGCTGGTGGCGGAGATATCGCAGCAGGCCCGGCGGGCGGCGCAGGTGAACCAGCGCTCGGGGGTCTCGGTCCGGCTCTCGATCGCCAACTACGAGAGCCTGTGCGCCAACGCGATTCGCCGAGCGATCCTGCTGCAGGAGCCGGAGGCGGTGCCACGGCTCAGCGACCTGACGGCGATGGCAGCCTCCACCTCAGGGAAGTTGGAATTGGAGAGCTGGGAGGATGGTGAGGACCAGGTCATCCTCCAGAAGCTGATCCGGACGGCGGTCTCCAACGTCTTCCGCCGCCACTTCTCGATCCAGGAGTTCGCCCCCCTGATCGGCCGCTTCGAGCAGGGGCTCACCTGTGAGACCGGTGAGATGCTGGCGGCGGAGAGGTACCTCACCCTCGCTGGGGAGATTCCGGAGACCAAGCGGATCCTGGCGGACCTGGACGAGGTGATGCGCCCGGCCACGGTGGCCGCGGCGCTGGAGCTGGTGCTGGAGGGGCTGCATCTGGCCAAGCGGTTGAACAAGACGATGGTCGACGGGGCCACCGTCTATGGCAGCTGAGGCTGGGCCGTGGCCCCCGAGATGCGGCGGTACAGCCGCTGGGACGGAAGCCAGGAGGTCGGCTTCCCGGATCTGAACGAGCTCTTCTCCAAGCTGGCCGAGGACGTGTTCCACGGCTGGGACTTCGAGGCTGCGCTCCGCCGGCTGTTGGGCCAGGGCTTCACCGATGAGCAGGGCAACCGGCTCCCCGGGCTGGACCGGATGCTGCAGCAGCTGCGCCACCAGCGCGAGCAGCTGTTGCAGCATCACAACCTGGAGAACCTCTTCCACGAGCTGGAGGAGCGCCTCGACCGCATCCTCGCCGCCGAGCGCACCACCCTCAGGGACCGGCTGGCGGCGTCCGCTGGGGAGGAGGCGGCGGGGCTGCGCCAGAAGATGATCGAGGGGAGGCTGCGGCAGCTGGACGCGCTCCCCCCAGAGCCCGCCTCGGCGATCTCCGCGCTTCGAGACTACGAGTTCCTGGACCAGCAGGCCGCCCAGGCCTTCCGGGAGCTGGTGGAGGAGCTGCGGGGTCAGTTCGCCGAGGCCCAGTTCCAGCAGCTGAGCGCGGGCATGGAGCGCATGGGGCCCCAGCAGCTGGCCCAGCTGCGGCAGATGATCAAGGACCTCAACCGGATGCTGGAGCGTCAGCTGCAGGGGGAGGACCCCCAGTTCGCCTCCTTCATGGAGCGATGGGGGGAGCTCTTCCCGGAGCGGCCCGGCAACCTGGAGGAGTTGCTGCAACAGCTGCAACAGCGCATGGGGGAGATGGACTCCCTGATGCGATCGCTTTCACCGGAGTCACGCCGGCAGATGGAGCAGCTCTTTCAGGCCACGATGGACGACTCCGAGCTGCGCTCGGAGCTGGACCAGCTCGCCCGGCTGCTCTCCCGGATGATGCCCCCCGCGGCGTCCAGCGCCTACCCGTTCTCGGGCGGTGACGACCTGGACTTCCCCGCGGCGCTGGAGATGATGGGACAGCTGCGCCAGATGGAGGCGGTGGAGCGCGGGCTGCGGCAGGCGTATCGCGGCGAGCCGGTTCCGGCGGAGCTGGGCCGGCAGGCGGCCGAGCTGCTGGGACCCGCGGCGGCCTCCAGCGTCGCCCGGGTGCAGGCGCTGCTGCAGCGGCTGGAGGAGAGTGGCCAGCTCCAGCGCGGCGCCCAGGGGCTGGAGCTAACCCCCTACGGCATCCGCCGCATCGGGCAGAAGGCGCTGGGGGACGTGTTCCGGCGGCTGGGCGGAGACCGTCTGGGTAACCACAGCCTCGGGCGGGCGGGCCCAGGCGGTGATCCCGGGGACGACACCAAGCGCTACGAGTTCGGCGACCCCTTCCATCTCGACGTGCAGCAGACGGTGATGAACGCGATCCGCCGCCAGGGCACAGCCGGCCCGCTGCGGCTGGCGGAGGCCGACTTCGAGGTGGTCAGATCCGACCGGACGGTGCAGTCGAGCACCGTGCTGATGCTGGACATGAGCCGGAGCATGCCGCTGCGCGGCTACTTCTACGCCGCCAAGAAGATGGCGCTGGCGTTGGAGTCCCTGATCCGCACCCAGTTCCCGCGCGACAGCCTCTACGTGGTCGGATTCTCCGACTATGCGCGCGAGATCAAGCCCGGCGAGCTCGCCCAACTCTCCTACAGTGAATACGTCTACGGCACCAACATGCAGCACGGGCTGATGCTGGCCCAGCACCTCCTGGGCCGCCACCGCGGCGGCAACCGCCAGATCATCATCGTCTCCGACGGGGAGCCCACCGCCCACATGGAGGGGGCCCAGGCGGTGTTCCGCTACCCGCCCCTTCCGGAGACCTTCGAGAAGACGCTGCTGGAGGTCCGGCGCTGCACCAAAGAGCGGATCGTGATCAACACCTTCATGCTGGAGAGCAACAACTACCTGGTCCAGTTCGTCAAGCAGATCACCCGCCTCAATCGGGGGCGCGCCTTCTTCGTGAGTCCGGAGCGGCTGGGCGACTACGTCCTGCTGGACTACGTGAGCTCTCGCCAGCAGGGGGGATGACTTTGGCGGAGACCAGCCTGGACCCCGCCCGTCGGCAGTTCCAGGAGCGCATCGTGGTGCAGCTCCGCTCACGCTACCCGGCGTGGGAGTTCCTCCCCCTGCCCCACGGCTTCGCGGTGGTCGGCAGGCGCGACCGGCACTCGGTCAGCTTCTCCCTCACCACCCTCCACCAGGCCGTGAGCCGCCCGGGGGCAGCGGTGCCCGAGGAGATCTCCCGGTTCGTGGCGGAGGCGGCGCCGCGGCTGGCGGTCGCCGAGTCGGGAGCCCCCGAGGGTGCGCCGGATCCCACCACCCTGGTGTGGTGCGTGCGGACCGAGAGGGTCATCGGCCGCTACCAGCGCTCCGGTGAGCTCCTGACCAGGCCCCTGCCCGCCGGTCTGGTGGCCTTCGTGGCGGAGGCGCTGCCAGGCGAGATCATGCGGGGGGTGTCGTTGGTGGAGGCCGAGCACGCGGGCCTGGCCGCCTCGGAGCTCGAAGGCCGCGCCGACCAGAACACCGCCGTGAGGCTGGACAGCTGGCGCCAGCGGCTCGGGGCCACGCCGCCGCAACAACGCTGGCTGTTCACCGAAGACGTTTTGTTCTCCAGCAGCCTGCTGCTGGTTCCGGACTTCCTGGCGGCGGTGGCCGACCGGGGCGGTGGCACCGCCCTCCTGCTGGCACCCGACCGGGGGGTCCTGGTGGCCGCGGTGCGGGAGGGTGCCGACCCCGACCAGCTCCGACACATCGGCCGGCGTCTCTATGGGAGGGCAAGCAGCCCGCTCATCCCACAGCTGCTCACCACGAACGGCCGCGAGATCCTCCTCCACCCCTCCGAGCGCGAGCCCCGGCGCCCGTGGACCGGGTGGCGCCAGGTACTGGGCCGTTGACTGGCGTCGTGGCCGCGGCCCCGCCACAGGTGACGGCGGCGGTGGCGGAGCTGGCGCAGCGGGCGCGCGAACGCTACGGGGAACCGATGGTGGGTGTGACCGTGCTCCCGGGAGGGGTGATGGGCCACACCGCCACGACCGGTCAGAGGGACGAGGTGGTCGAGCTGCTCGCCGCCAGCTGGCCCGGGGCCCGCAGCCGCATCCTGGTGCTCGCGACCAGGCGGGCACGCCTCTGCCTGGGGCCATCCGCCCAGACCCTGGACATCTGGCGGCGACCTCCGGGAAGCCCGGGTGAACCTGAGCGCTCGACCCAGCTGCTCCCCGGTGACCCGGCCGCCGACGTGGTCGCCTTCCGCAGCTCGGGGTTGCTGGTCCGCGCCCCCGGAGAGGCCATGGGGTGGGTCGACCGGGATGCTGAGTTCGTCCTCGGCCCCCTGCGCGGCGACGCCGCGACGAACCTCGGGGTGGTCGGTCAAAGCCCCCAGCGGGGCTGGGACCCGGAGCTGATGCTGGGCACCGCGCTGGATCAGCTCGGCAAGCCCTACTTGTGGGGAGGCACCGGGGGCGGGGGCTTCGACTGCTCCGGCCTGGTCTGGCGCGCCTTCCTCAATGCTGGCCTGTTGCTGCCCAAGCACAGCCGCCAGCAGCGCCGGCTGGGAGCCCAGGTTCCCCGCCGCGACATCCAGCGTGGAGACATCCTGGGGGCGGTCAGCCGGGGTCCGCGGCGGACCAGCCATGTGGCACTGGCGCTCGGTCCAGACGAGGTCGTGCACGCCTGCAGCGAGCTGGGGGTGGTCCGCCGGGAGCCTCTCTCCGCCTTCCGCCAGCGCTATCAGATCCTCACCGTGCGCCGCATCCCGGGAGGGCGGGCCGCCAATCGGTAACCTTGGCCATGTGATCGCCCCCAGATCTCCCGCCGGACCCGCAGCCGAGCTGCGCCTGCCCGCTGCCCTGGCCGGGCTGCGCGACTCCCGGGTAGACGTGGTGGGGATTGCCGGGGTGGAGGGCGGTGAGATCGCCGGCTACCTGCTCGCCGCCGGATTCACCAGGGTGGTGGGACATGACCAGCAGCCCGATCTCGAGCAGCTGGGAGCGGCCCACCGCCTCGCCCACGCCGGCATGCTGGAACAGCCGCGGCAGAGCGCCCTGGAGCGGCTCCTGCAGGGCCTGGCCCAGCTCAACCTCGGGGACCGCTATCTGGAGGGGATCGCCGAGTCCGAGCTGATCATCACCACCCAGGCCTGGTTTCTCAACCCGGCCAACTCCGCCCTGCACCGGCTGCGCGCAGCCGGCCACCCGTTCTACTCCCTGATCCAGGCCTACCTGGACCTGGCCCGTGGCCCCGTAATCGGGGTCACCGGCAGCCATGGCAAGTCCACCACCTCGGCGCTGGTGGCCGCCGGGCTGCGCCGTGCGGCCATCTTCCCCAGGGTGTGGTTGGGCGGCAACGACCGCCACAACCAGCAGGCGCTGGAGGAGGTGGCACGGGACGGCGCGGGCGAGGGCTGCCTGGTGCTGGAGATCTCCAACCGGCAGCTGCTGCAGGCGACCTCCGCCCCAGCGATCGCGGCCATCACCAACATCACCCCCAACCACCTGGAGGAGCACGGCGGCATGGCGGGGTATGTCGCCTGCAAGCGCCGCATCTTCGATCTGCCCGGGTGCCGGGTGGCGATCCGCAACGCCGACGACCCGATCAGCGTGGGCACCGGTCCGCTTCGAGAGGGGGTTGCCGAGCTGCGCTTTGCCATGTCCCGAGCTGGGCTCGGCGACTGGGATGGGGCGTTCCTGGACCAGGGTCAGCTGTTCGAGCGGCGCCACGGCCAGGAGCAGGCGGTGCTGGCGGTGGACTCCCTGCGGCTGCGAGGCGACCACAACCGGGCCAACGCGCTGGCGGCGATCGCGGCCTGCTCAGCGCTCGGGGACCGCACCGCCAACTCCCAGGAGGCGATCGGCGAGGGGATCAGCCGCTTCGGCACCCTGGCCCACCGGATCCAGCTCATCTGGCAGGAGCAGGGGGTGGACTACTACGACGACCTCTCCAGCACCACCCCCCAGTCCACGGTGGCCGCCATTCGGGCCATCGCCAAGCCGGTGACCCTGATCTGCGGCGGTGACGACAAGGGGATCCCCTTCGACGAGCTGGTCCAGCAGCTGGACGGCCCGGTCCGGCGAGTGCTGCTGCTGCCCGGCCCCGGCTCGGACCGGATCGCCGAGGCCGCCAACCGGCGCTCCCTGGGAGGGCTCGTAGAGCCGGTCGCGTCCCTGGAGGAGGCGGTCACCCGGGCTCACCGGCTGAGCCGGCCGGGGTCCGCCGTTCTGCTCTCCCCCGCCTGCCCCGGCTTCTTCTCCGCCCATTACCGCGAGGGGGGCTACCGCAACCTGGTCCGGAGGCTGTCTACTTCTCCTCGTCGACGAAGGGAGCCAGGGTGAACGGATCCAGCGCCACCAGCTCGAAGGCGGCACCGCAATTCGGGCAGTCGACCAAATCCCCGACCGCCTCAGCCTCTGACAGGTCCAGCTGGGCGCCGCAGTCGGGACACTCCTGCTCGGCCGGGATCGTCTGGGACATGGCCTCCCTCCTGTGCTGAGCCGCGAGCCGGCGGAGCCGCCGCCGGGCCAGTGGGCGCACCTTCGACTCTTTGAGACGAGTGTACCGGTCGACTGCCGGGTGACCCTGGGCGAGGGTGCAACCCCTCTGCAGGAGGTCCCGGAGCTGGCCGCGGCACTCGGGGTACCCGGCCTTCTGGTGAAGCGCGAGGACCTCTCCCCCACCGGCTCCCACAAGGCTCGGAGCCTGGGGCTGCTGATCTCGGATCTCCTCTCCCAGGGCCGCCGGCAGGCGGTCATCTCGTCCTCGGGCAACGCCGCGATCGCCGCCGCCGCGTACTCGAAGGCGGCGGGGATCCGGACCCTCTGCCTCATCTCGCCGCTCATCCCAAGGGTCAAGCTGGAGGCCCTGCTGGGGCACGGCGCGACCGTGGTCGCCAGCAGCCGGCCGGTCGAGCTGCTCCACCACGCCAGCCACCGCTGGGGGCTCGCCGACCTGCGTGCCTCCACCCACCGTCTGGGGCCGGTCGCCTACCGCGGCATCGCCGCCGAACTGGCGGAGGCGGGCCGCTGGATCGCCGTGTTCACCTTCGCCAACAGCGGCGCCACCGCCCTCGGGCTGGACCAGGGCTTCCGCCTCCTGGGGGAGGAATCGCCGCAGCTGCACGTGGTCGAGGGCTGGCCGGGTGGCGAGCTCACCAGGCCGTGGTACCGCGGGTCCACGCCCCGGCCCGGGGCCGGAGTCGGGGACCTGGGCACCCGCAGAAGCCGGTTGACGCCGGCGGTGAGGAGGGCGATGCGGGAGAGCGGCGGGCGCGGCTGGCGGGTTGATCGAAAGCAGCTGGATGAGGTCGCCGAGCTGGCGGCGGGACTGCGACCGCCAACGTCCTGGGAGGGGCTGGCGGCGCTCGCCGCGGCCCGGCAGTGGGCGAAGACCGCCCACCCAAAGGGGCCGGTCGGAGTCCTTCTGACCGGGGCGTCGGAGCAGCTGGACCGGACTTTGCATCCTGACATCTCCCAACTGGTCCCAGTTGTGGAGACGACGTCGGAGCTGGACCGCCTGCTGGAGCTGGCCGGGTTCCAGCGGGCCCCCGCCGGTGACTGACCGGCAGGTGGTGTTCGTGGGGCCGGAGGCCGCCCCCGCCATCGCCAGTGGCTGGCTGGTCGCCTGCGGGGATGACTCCGGGCTGCGAGGGCGAGACGGCGATCTTTTGGAGATCGCCCAGGCCCAGCGCTCCAGCGCGGCCCTGCTGGAGACCCCCGCGGTCCAGCGCCTTCTGCGGCAGCGGGCGGCCGGGGTGGTGGTCTGGAAGTCCTCGGCTGTGGTCGAGCGGACGGTTTCCGAGCTCGGGGTCAGGTTGGCGAACAGCCCGGCCGCGCTGGCCCGACGACTGGAGAACAAGGCCCACTTCAGCCGGGCCGCCAGCCAGGCGGGGCTCCCGGTTCCCGAATTCGTGGCCGGCCCCGCCGGACCCGAGCTGGCTGCGGCCGCGCGGCCGCTGGGGCTGCCCGCGGTCTTCCAGCTCGCCCACGGGTTCTCCGGAGCGAGCACCCATCGGGTGGACAGCGAGGAGGCGCTGCTTCGGCTCAACCTGGGCTATCGCGGACGACCCTGCCGGATCTCCCGGCTGGTGGAGGGGCAGGCGGTGACGGTGTCGGGAGTCTCCCATCCGGAATACCTGGAGATGGGCAATCCATGCCTGCAGCTGACCGGGATCGACATCCTCACGCCCCATCGGATGGGATCCTGCGGCAACGACTTCAGCCGGCCGGTGCCCCACCGGGCCGAGGTCGAGGTGGCGGCGCTGGCGGTCGGACGCTGGGTGCGGGAGCAGGGTCACCGGGGGGTGTTCGGGGTCGATCTGGTGGTCGAGCCCGATGGCCACTGCTGGTGCATCGAGGTGAACCCCCGGCTGGTCGCCAGCGTCCCCCTCTGGAGTCTCTCCGCCCGCGACACCGGGGGCCCGTCACTGCTCGACCTCCACCTGAGCTGCTTCGGGCTCTCGGCCGCCCGGAGGGGACCGATCAGCTGCCACTGGTCGCAGCTCATCCTCTACCGCAGGCGCGAGCTGACGCCGGCTGCCCCTCCCGCGACCGGCACCGGCGAGATCGACTCCGAAGGCCGCTTCACGCCGACCGGAGAGCTGTCGCTGGACGGTCCTCCCCCAGGGAAAGTCGGGCTGGTGGTGCGCCGGACGTCCCACGTCGGGGGAGAGGCGGTCAGGGTCATCCTGGAGGGACCGCTCCTGGACTCCGAGGGGGCGCTGCTGGCACCACTTCGGACGCTGGCGACCCGCCTGCGCTCACAGATCGAGGCGCCGGACCCCGACTGAAGCTGTTTCGAGGTGGCCCCGAGGCGGTACCTTGGGGGTGTGGAGTTCCGTGACTACTACACGACCATGGGGGTGCCCCGCACCGCCTCGGACAAGGAGATCCGGGCGCGCTACCGCAAGCTGGCCCGCGAACTGCACCCCGACGTCAACAAGGACCCCAAGGCCACCGAGCGGTTCAAGCGGATCAACGAAGCCTACGAGGTGCTCAAGGACCCCGAGAAGCGGGCCAAGTACGATCAGCTAGGCGCCGACTGGGAGCAGTTGGAGCGGGCCCAGGCCAACCGCCCGCCCCGGCCCACCCACTCCACCCGGTCCTCCTCCACCTCCGGCGCCCACTTCTCCGGCTTCAGCGACTTCTTCGAGACGTTCTTCGGCGGGCGCGGCAACGAGCCGGACCCCCTGGTTGACCTGGAGCTGGAGCGGTTGCGGCGTGAGCAGCAGGCGCCGCGACGTGGCCAGGACAGCGAGTACACGGTCGAGGTGACCCTGGCGGAGGCGATCGCGGGCAGCGATCGCAACCTCCAGATCTCCACCTCCGAGCCCTGCGCCACCTGCCACGGCACCGGCCGGGTCTCGGAGCCGGGTTCATCCGGGGGAACCGCGGTCAAGGTCGAGCTGAAGACCTGTCCCACCTGCAGCGGGACGGGGCGGCAGTCACGTCAGCGCAGCCTGCGCGTCACCATTCCCAAGGGCGTCACCGAGGGCTCCCGGATCCGGGTCTCCGGAGAGGGCGCGGTCGGGGCCAATCAGGGGCCGCGCGGAGACCTCTACCTCAGGGTCAAGCTCCGTCTGGACCCCGGCGTGGAGGTGCATGGGCGAGATGTGCACATGGTGCTGCCGGTGCGCGACTACCGGGCGGCGCTCGGAGGCCGGCTCCAGGCGAACTCCCCCACCGGCAGGCTGGAGGTCACGATCCCCGCTGGCTGCCCCCCCGGCCGCATGCTGCGCGTGACCGGCAAGGGGATTCCTGCTTTGCGCGAGTCAGGCCAGCCGGGGGACCTCTACCTCAGGGTCCGGATCACCACCGCCACCGAGCTGAAGGAGGCGGAGCGCCACGCCTACCTGGAGCTGGCCCGGGCCGACGGCCAACCGGGCTGAGGGCCGACGTCAGCGCGGCTTCTCGGTGGGCTGGATGAGGAAGATCCAGATGTCCCAGATCATGTGGCTGACCACCAGCGCCGGCATCGGGACCTCCAGCGCCGCCAGCGTTGACCAGGCGGCGCCGGCCATGGTGGCGGCGCCAATCAGGGTGGCGTTGAGGGTGCAGAGGTGAGCGCCTCCGTAGAGGGCTGTGGCGGCAGCGGCCCCCCTCCATCTGCCCAGTCTGGCCGCCAGCCGGCGCTGCAGGAGGCCCCGCCAGAAGAGCTCCTCGGCCGGGGCCACCACCAGGCCCAGGCGCAGCGCCAGCTCCGCCCGCGGGCGCAGGCGGCGCAGAGAGTAGATGTCGCCGATCTCCTGGGATCCGCGCGGCATCACGCGGCGGGCGGCGCGGTCCCCCAGGCTGAAGATGCCGTAGAGGAAGACGGCGACCACCGTGCCCGCCACCAGGTGGGCGGCGCGGGGCCGCTCCCGGCGCAGCGATGGGTCCGCGAAGAGCGCGGTCACGCCCAGCACGGCCCCGGTCCTGGTCATCCGCTGCCAGAACCTGCGCTTGGGCCCACGGAAGGTGGCGAAGAAGGCGAGGTAGGCCAGGGCCGTGGCCGCCTCCCCCCAGAACCCGGCGCCGCTCCTCCCCGGCGAACGTCTCCTCATAGGGT